>NZ_JAQJCG010000035.1:0-33431 GCF_030182565.1 Rhizobium centroccidentale
TCGCAACCATGCGAAAACTGATCACCATCCTCAATGCCATCATCAGGGACGCACGCCCATGGCAAAACGCTTGACACGCAAGACAATCGCTCTCCCCGCAAGCGGGGAGAGGGTTGGGGTGAGGGGCTCTTTAGCAGCCTTAACTGCGATAGGTGCCGACTCGAAACCGGACCTCTCAAAACGCTCGGAAGGTCAGCGTCGTCAGCGAGCGGACGATGCCCGGGATATTGGCGATGTGGTCGTTGATGAACTTGCCGATATCCTGCTCTTCGGCAATGTAGACCTTCATCAGCAGATCGTAGTCGCCGCTGGTGGAATACAATTCCGAAACCAGCTCCGTCTGGTAGATCGCATCGGCGACCTCATAGGTCTTGCCGGGGGCGCATTGGAGCTGAACGAAAATGGGCTTCATGAGAATGTCCTGCTTCTGTCTGCAGCCGTCATAGCGGCCGGCTTTTCTCTATCATGGTCGAAAGCGCCTTCGCCATGCAAGTTTTTCTCCAGAGCCGATGATTTTTTGGCATCATGCCATGTCCATCGGATGTCGCTCTTGCCGCTTCCGCAACTTCGAGCATGGCGCTAGATTGGCGCGATTATCTCTGTCGATTGGACCGATTTCATGCTGAATGACCCGCGCTCCCATGGTCTTTGGGAAAAGACCGCTCCCCCACCGCCGGCAACGAAGCCGCTTTCCGGCGATGTCTCCGCCGATGTCGTGGTAGTTGGCGGCGGCTATACCGGTCTTTCGACGGCGCTGCATCTGGCGGAGGCCGGCACCAGCGTCGTGTTGCTGGAAGCCAATGAAATCGGCTTTGGCGGCGCGGGTCGCAATGTCGGCCTCATCAATGCCGGCATGTGGGTGATGCCAGACGATTTGCCCGGCGAACTCGGTGCCGTCCACGGCGAGCGGCTGCTCGATCTGCTCGGCAACGGGCCCAAGCTGGTCATGGAGCTGATCGACAAGCATGGCATCGCCTGCGAGCTCGAGCGCAACGGCACGCTGCATTGCGCCGTCGGGCCGGAGGGACTGAAGGAAATCGAGGAGCGGGCCCGGCAATGGGGCAAGCGCGGCGCGCCGGTCACGGTGCTGGATGCGCGGGAGACGGAACGCCGCGTCGGCAGCTCGGCCTATGCCGGGGCGCTGCTCGACATGCGCGCCGGCACGCTGCAGCCGCTTGCCTATGCGCGGGGCCTTGCGCATGCCGTGGTCAAAGCCGGCGTTACCATTCACACCGGCAGCCGCGTGACGGCGACGGAAAGAAGCGGTGCGAAATGGGTGGTTTCGACCGATGGCGGCAAGGTCAGTGTCGATTGGATCGTGGTGGCCACCGACGCCTATAGCACCGGTCCGTGGGAAAAGGTTCGAAACGAGCAGGTGCATCTGCCCTATTTCAATTTCGCCACCGTGCCGCTCGGCGACAATTTGCGCAAATCCGTGCTGCCGGGGCGCGAGGGCGCCTGGGATACGAAGGAAGTGCTCTCGTCCTTCCGCATGGATCAGGCCGGCCGGCTGGTCTTCGGCAGCGTCGGGGCGCTGCGCAATACCGGTCTTGCCATTCACAAGAACTGGGCTCGGCGGTCGATCAAAAAACTCTTTCCGCAGCTCGGTGACATTCCCTTCGAATGCGAATGGTATGGCAAGATCGGCATGACCGACAATGCGCTGCCCCGTTTCCACAAGCTGGATCAGAATGTCATCGGCTTCTCCGGCTATAATGGCCGCGGCATTGCGCCGGGCACGGTGTTCGGCAAGGTGCTTGCCAGCCATATTCTCGGGCAGATTTCCGAGGCCGACCTGCCGCTGCCGGTGACCGATATCGTCGAGCCGAGCTTCAGGACGGCAAAAGAAATGTGGTACGAGGCGGGCGCCCAAGCCGCGCATTTCGTCGGCGCCAGAGTCTAGAGTGTGATGCCGAAAAGTGTAGGCGGTTTTCGGACGACATCACGCTTCTTTGATTCTAGAGCGGATTCAGATTTTAGGTCGACTCGACCTAAAATCATCCGGCTCTAGGGCAATTCCGGGAACCAGCGTTACGGGAAGAGGAAACAAGATGGCCGCGACATCAGATCTTGCTGCCGAAACCAAGGCAATACTAACTGAAATCGGCGTAGCAGCCGATCGCTACACCGGCGGAACGCTGGCCGTCACGTCTCCTGTGACCGGCGCCGAAATCGGCCGGCTCAGAGAACATTCGGCCGGTGAGGCGAAGGCTGCAATCGAGGCGGCGCACGTGGCGTTTCTTGCCTGGCGCAACGTGCCGGCGCCGAAGCGCGGCGAGCTGATCCGTCTGCTCGGCGAAGAGCTGCGCGCCGGCAAGGCTGCCCTTGGCCGGCTCGTCTCGATCGAAGTGGGCAAGATCACTTCCGAGGGCCTCGGCGAGGTGCAGGAGATGATCGATATCTGCGATTTCGCCGTCGGTCTCTCGCGCCAGCTTTATGGCCTCACCATCGCGACCGAACGCTCAGAGCACCGGATGATGGAAAGCTGGCATCCGCTGGGGGTGATCGGCATTATCTCGGCCTTCAATTTCCCCGTTGCTGTTTGGTCGTGGAATGCGGCGCTTGCCATGGTCTGCGGCAATTCCACCATCTGGAAGCCATCGGAGAAGACGCCGCTCACGGCGCTTGCCGTGCAGGCTTTGTTTGAAAAGGCGCTGAAGCGCTATGTCGCCGAGGGCGGCGAAGCGCCGGCCAACCTTTCGACGCTGCTGATCGGCGGCCGTGATCTTGGCGAGTTGCTGGTCGATCATACGCAGGTGCCGTTGGTCTCGGCAACCGGCTCAACTGCCATGGGCCGTGCAGTCGGCCCGCGTCTTGCCGGCCGTTTCGCCCGCGCCATCCTGGAGCTTGGCGGCAACAATGCGGCGATCGTCTGCCCGACGGCCGATCTCGATCTCACCCTGCGTGGCGTCGCCTTTTCCGCGATGGGCACGGCCGGCCAGCGCTGCACGACGCTGCGCCGCCTCTTCGTTCACGAAAGCGTCTATGACCAGCTCGTTCCGCGTCTGCGGAAGGCCTATGGTTCTGTGACGATAGGCAATCCCCTTGAGCCCGGTACTCTCGTCGGTCCGCTGATCGATAAGCAGGCCTTCGACCGCATGCAGGCGGCCCTTGCCGCTGCGAAGGAGGCCGGCGGCACGGTGACGGGCGGCGAACGCATTGAAAGCGGCTCTGTCGATGCCTTCTATGTCCGCCCGGCCCTCGTCGAAATGCCGGAGCAGACCGGCCCTGTCGAGCAGGAAACCTTCGCGCCGATCCTCTATGTCATGAAGTACAGCGATTTCGACAAAGCGCTGGCGCTGCATAATGCCGTGCCGCAAGGACTTTCCTCTTCGATCTTCACCAATGACATGCGGGAAGCCGAAACCTTCGTCTCCGCCCGGGGTTCGGATTGCGGCATCGCCAACGTCAATCTCGGTCCCTCCGGTGCCGAGATCGGCGGCGCATTCGGTGGCGAGAAAGAGACCGGTGGTGGGCGCGAGTCCGGATCTGACGCCTGGAAGGCCTATATGCGCCGGGCGACCAATACGATCAATTACGGCCGCACTCTGCCGCTGGCCCAGGGCGTCAAGTTCGACGTGGCATAGCGCGCGAGCCATGCTGCATTGCGATGGGGAGGATGAAGGCGTAGAAAGCCTTTGTCTTCCCATTTGTTTTCAAGGTCTTGCTCCATGCATCTGTCGCTTGCCGAAGCCGAAACATTGGTCATGGAGGCTTTGCAGCGAAACAGGGTTAGCGCCGAGAACGCCCGTTCGGTGGCTGTCGCGCTCGTCGCGGCGGAGGCTGCCGGGCAGGGTGGTCATGGTCTGCGCCGCGTCCCCGCCTATGCCGGTCAGGCCAAGGTCGGCAAGGTCGATGGTTTTGCCAGGCCGCAGCTTAGCCGACCTTCTCCCGCCGTGCTGCGCATCGATGCCGGCAATGGCTATGCCTATCCCGCGCTCGATCTTGCCGTTGCCGAGCTTCCGGCTATCGCCCGCGAACAGGGGATTGCGCTTGCCGCCATCAGCCGCTCCCATCATGCCGGCGTCATGGGCCTGACAGTGGAGCGTTTTGCCGATCAGGGGCTGGTGGCGCTGATGGTCGCCAATGCGCCGGCCTCGATGGCGCCATGGGGCGGCAAGACACCGGTCTTCGGCACCAACCCGATCGCTTTCGCCGCGCCGCTGCCCGGCGAGGAGTCTGTTGTCATCGACCTGGCGCTGTCGAAGGTGGCGCGTGGCAAGGTGATGGCGGCGCGGCAACAGGGTGCCTCCATTCCATCGGATTGGGCTTTCGACCGCGAAGGGAGGCCGACCACGGATGCCGAAGAGGCCTTGGCCGGCACGATGATCCCGGCCGGCGATGCCAAGGGTGCGGCACTCGCCCTCATGGTGGAGATCCTTGCAGCCAGCCTGACCGGCGCCAACTACGCCTTCGAGGCTTCCTCACTCTTCGACGACAAAGGCGCTCCGCCGGCGCTCGGCCAAACGATCATCGCAATCAATCCGGCCGCGACGAGTGCCGCGGATACGGCGCAACGGCTGGCCTTGCTGGCAGGCGAAATCACCCGCGATCCCCATGTCCGCCTGCCGGGCCGCCGAGGACAGAGTTCACGACGTCTTGCGGTGATGGAGGGGATTACTGTCGAGGACGAGGTGATCGCCGCGATCGAGAGGCTTTGAGGTGTCTCGGTAAGCAGCTAACACGGGGAACTAACTCCATTTCGCGCTCGAAACTGTAACATCTTATCGACGAGATTGATTTCGAAAGTCGATACATTGCCCCTCTCAAAGGACAGCATCTCCGCCGTCTTCCCTGAACAAGCCCTGCGAAAGGCTTTGTCGGGAGGGCCATGGACAAATACGTATCGATTCAGATCGACGCAGTTGGGTTGTCCGGTCGAAATTGGGTTGCCATCGGCATCGCATCTCTGCGTATAGTGATAAACTTGGGCAGTCGCCGAAAGCCGACTTAGGGCAGCACTCTCGCTGAACATTTCGCACACTAAATAGGTGATTATCGCAGCAACGAAGAGGAGCATCCCAACTCTAGAAATAATCCGTAGTATGGTAAGGACTTCATCATCAGGCATTTTGTGATTCTCAATATTCGAAGCCTGCGACCGTTTTTGGTGCAACCAAGACGATTTCACATCGTGAAACACGCCAGTAGTGTTTTCCGTACGACTTTTGGTTATTGTCATAAACAGCGCATCGGTGTGCTGGGAGGGGAACTAGTTAGCACGATTGTCCTCTCGCCTTACATTTCCGGGAAAGGATAGGGTGAGGGGCTACGCAGGCAGTCGCTGTGTCGACAGAAACACCTGATAGCCACCGCGATCGGCGGATCAAGCGATCGCAGGCTTTGCCTTCTTCTCATCCAGCCAGCCGCCGGTGAAGCCGGCGCGTTCGAGGCCGGTGCGGAGGATCGGTGATTGCCGCATCAGGTTCCAGATCATGCCAGTGCGGGCGTTTTCGATCATCATGACGAGCAGGCCCTGGTCGATGGCGACGGAGCGATCATCTACCCATCCTTCCGGGCCGGGACCCTTGACGCTCGGATTGAAGCCGCCGGGGAAGCGACCGTCGAGCAGCAGGTTGGGATAGGTCGCAAGCAGCGCCCGCGTGCCGTCGAGTGCGGCCTGGCGGTCGAAAGCGAGGCAGGACAGCGGCCCCCAGGGCGCGATGGTGCCGTCGTCGGGACCCAGCGGCGCGCCGCGGGCGGCATAGCCAAAGACTTTCGGGGCATAGCGCAGGCTATGTTTGGTGCCAGTCGGGTTCGGGCCGTCACAGGCGGATAGGCCCCAGATATCCTTCGTATAGCCGACGAAATGGCCGGGATTGCGCTCGGTGTAATCGCGCTGCACCGCAATTGCCGCCTGCGTATTGCGGAAGTAATCGGTGCCCTTGTCGGCGACGTGCTTGTCGCGGATGTCGCGGAAATCGATCCAGGCATGCGAGAAGAGGTGGATGAACAGCGGCCCGGCATAAAGGAAGGGCGTGTCCTTAAACATCATCCACGTATAGGTCGAGGCAAAAGCATCGTAGCTTGACGGCGGGACGGAATGCGTCGGCGAGGCCAGCGCCAGCACATAGAGGAAGATCGCCTCGTCATAGCCCTGGTAGCGCCAGCGCAGGAAACCGCTCGCCGGCTTCCAGCCCATACTGATGGTCTGGCCCTTGTTCAGAGCCCAACGCCAGTCGCAGCGCTCGTAGAGGAATTTCGCCTGCTTGCGGAGATCGCGCTCGACCTGGCTGTTTCCGGTGAAATAGGCGGCTGCGGTCAGGACGCCGAGCAGCAGCAGGCCGGTGTCGATCGTCGAAAGCTCGCTGTTCCAGGCACGCTTGCCGGTCTCCATATAAAGGAAGTGATAGTAAAAACCGCGATGGCCGGTGGCGCCGCGTTCGGTGCCCTGCTGACTATCGGCAAAGAAATCGAGGGCCGCCAACACCCGTTTGGCCGCATCGGCCCGGCTGATCCAGCCGCGCTCGACGGCGACCGGATAACTCGATAGCGCGAATCCGACGGCGGCAATGCTGCAATGGCTCGTCTTGATCGAGGTATCCGCCACCAGTCCGTTTTCCGGATTGGTATAGAGCATGAAATAGTCGAACGCCGAGCGTTGCAATTGATCGATCAGCGCGTCGTCGGTTTCTGTTACCTGCTGCAGCATCTTCTATCCATCTCCTCGATGCTCCCATTCCCTGCTGAACATGGGAGCCTGGAGAGTTGCAAATCAAACATGATTAACGATGACATACTTTTGTGGAGGATTCTTTAATATCAGTGGGTTGTTGAAGTAGTCATCCCCAACCCTGAGGGCTTGAAGATGCCCTTTCCAGGCAATTTGCGGCGATATCGCCAGCAGAAGTGTGCAAATAGCGGTTGGTGCGAGCCCGTTCGGCAAGGGGCGAAGCAGTGGCTGTGCAGTGATTCGCATCGACGAGATGGTTTAGCCGAGCGCGGTTTCCAGCCGGTGCTTCAGCCGCACCAAGGTTCTGCCAAACACTGCCTCATCTCCAAGGGCTCGGGCAAGCGTCAATGCGCCCTGAATGCCGATGACGGCCTCTTCGGAGAGCATTTTCGCGTCGGTGTCTGGCGTGCCTGCCCTGAGCAGGGCGCCGGCAAGCGCTTCGATCCAGCGATGGAAATAGTCACGGATAGCGGCAGAAAAGCGATCGCGCGTTTCATCCAACGCAAAGGCGCCGATCAGGCAGACGCGGCGGCCGGAGCGGAAATAGCTGTCCGTCATCTCCCACATGCGGGCAATGGCGGCGCGAGGGTCTTCCTCTTCGAGCGGCTTGAACATTTCGGTTACGAACCAGGCGTCGATATTGGCCATGATCTCGGCCGCCATCTCTTCCTTGCCGCCCGGAAAGAAGTGATAGAGGCTGCCTTTCGACAATTTCGTGCGGGCGGTGATCTCGCTCATCGACGCGCCCTCGTAGCCGAGCTCGCGAAAGACTTCGGCGACGAGGGCAATGGCGTCGGATTTTTCGAAGACGGTACGCACCATCTCAAAGGCCGAGGTCGGAAAGATCCGGATGATCGTCCGGCCGGCGGCCGAGCGGCCAGTGGAACTTCCGGTCCTCTTCTCTGATCGGCATGTCGTTGATGGAGGCGAAGCGACGTTGCATCAGGCCATCGGCATCGAATTCCCAGTTCTCGTTGCCGTAGGAACGGAACCAATGGCCGCTATCGTCATGCCATTCATAGGCAAAGCGCACGGCGATGCGATTGCCCTCGAAGGCCCAGAGTTCCTTGATCAGCCGATAGTCCAGTTCGCGTGCCCATTTGCGCGTCAGGAATTCGACGATTTCCTTGCGGCCGCGCGGAAATTCGGCGCGGTTCCGCCACTGGCTGTTCTCCGTATAGACTTTGGAGACACGCTCCGGATCGCGGCTGTTCCACCCGTCTTCGGCCATGCGGACCTTGGCGATGGCGGTTTCGCGGGTGAACGGCGGGACGAGTGGGGTCGGCATGATGTACTCCTATAAACCGATTGGTACTAAATAAACCGATCGGTTTATAGGGTCAAGCGGCGATATTTTATCGCGATGCTGGTTTCAATGGGCGAACTTCCTGGCTCCGGCGACGCATGCGACAACGGCGAGGGTTACGACGAGCATCGACCAGCTGACGCTTTCCTTGAGAAGGGCTGCGGCAAGCGCGAAGCCGAAGAAGGGCTGCAGGAATTGCAGCTGGCCGACGGCTGCGATACCACCCTGGGCGAGCCCGCGATACCAGAAGATGAAGCCGATCAGCATGCTGAACAGCGAGACATAGAGGAGGCCCAGCCAGGCAGGACCGCCGATGCCGGCAATGCTGTGCGGCATGGTCATAATGCAGAGCGCGATGGTGACGGGTAGCGACAGCACGAGAGCCCAGCAGATGACCTGCCAGCCGCCCAGCCGGCGTGAGAGCACAGCACCCTCGGCATAGCCAAGGCCACAGACGATCACGGCCGCAAGCATCAGGAGGTCGCCGACCGGCGAGGCCGACACGCCTTGCGTCAGCGCATAGCTGCAGACCAGCGCGCTGCCGAGCAGGGAGAATATCCAGAAGGCTGGGCGTGGCCGTTCACCGCCGCGCAGTACGCCGAAGATGGCGGTCGCCAGCGGCAGCAATCCGATGAAGACGATCGAATGGGCTGACGTGACGTGTTTCAGCGCCAGTGCCGTCAAGAGCGGAAAGCCAACAACACAGCCGAGTGCGACGATGATGAGCGAAGTGATGTCGCCGCGGGTCGGGCGCTTTTCGCGAAAAGCGAACAGCAGGCCGAGGCCCAGGAGGCCGGCGATCGCGGCTCGGGCAACCGTCAGGAACAGAGGGTCGAAATCCATGACGGCCACCCGCGTCGCCGGCAGCGAGCCGCTGAAGATCACCACTCCCGTCAAACCATAGATCCATCCCGTCGTCGTTTTGTCCATCGCGCATGCTCCTTCTTGATCTTCGCGGTATCAACGCATTTGTCTGGTCAAGCCAGAGACGGTGCAGTACAATTTGTGCGAACTGTTATGGTTGAAGGTGCAGTACGGATGGACAATGTCTCGACAGCGGCCATTGGCGGAAATACGCGGATCGAAGGCGTGATGGCGGCGATATCAGAGCGCATCGCTGCGCGCAGCCTTGTACCCGGCGCGCGGCTTCCCTCCGTGCGCAGCTTTGCCAGGACGATGCAGGTTTCCGTTTCCACGGTTGTTGAAGCCTACGAGCGGCTCGCGGCCGAGGGAGTGATCCGCTCGCGGCCGGGATCCGGCTTTTATGTCTGCGGACCCCTGGCGCCGCTATCGCTCTCCGAAACCGGAGCGAGATCGGGCCGCAATGTCGATCCGCTGTGGATCTCGCGGCAATCGCTCGAAGTCGGCGACGATGCCCTAAAACCGGGCTGCGGCTGGCTGCCGCCTTCGTGGCTGCCCCAGGCCGCCTTGCGCAAGGCGATGCGGACGCTGGCGCGCGGCGATATCGGAGTGCTTGCGAATTACGGGACACCGCTCGGCCTGCCGCCGCTGCGGCAGCTGCTGGCCCGACGCCTTGGCGAGCATGGCATCACGGTGTCGCCGGATCAGATCCTGTTGACGGAATCCGGCACGCAGGCGATTGATCTTCTCTGCCGTTTCCTGCTCGAGCCGGGCGATACCGTGCTGGTGGACGATCCCTGCTATTTCAATTTTCATGCGCTCCTGCGGGCGCATCGCGCCAAAGTCGTTTCCGTGCCTTTCACGCCGACTGGGCCGGATGTCGAACTGTTCGGCCACGTGCTCGAACGGCACAAGCCGCGGCTCTACATCACCAATTCCGCCATCCACAATCCGACGGGGGCGACGCTCTCGCCCGTAACGGCACACCGGCTGCTGAAGCTGGCGGATGCTGCCGGGCTGACGATCATTGAGGACGATATCTTCGCCGATTTCGAAGATGTTCCGGCGCCGCGTCTCGCCGCTTATGACGGGCTCGACCGGGTGATCCATATCGGCAGCTTTTCGAAAACGCTTTCGGCCTCCGTGCGCTGCGGCTTCATCGCGGCGCGGCGGGATTGGATCGACGGGCTCGTCGATCTCAAGGTCGCCAGCAGCTTCAGTTGCGGGCAATTGTCGGCCGAGCTTGTCTATCTCGCGCTGAAGGATGGAAGTTATCGCAAGCATGTGGAGGCGCTGCGTGTCCGGCTTGCGAAGGCAATGGCTGAGGTTCCGGCCCGGCTGGAGGCGATCGGTATCACCCCATGGCTCAAGCCGCATGCGGGCATGTTCCTCTGGTGCAGGCTGCCGGAAGGGCTTGATGCCGCGGACCTTGCCCGTGCTTGCCTCGCGGAAGGGGTCATCCTCGCTCCGGGCAATGTTTTCAGCCTGTCGGAGACCGCTGGCCGCTTCATGCGGTTCAACGTCGCGCAATCGGCCGATCCCCGGATCTTCGACGTACTGGAAGCGTCCATGCAAAAGCTGCGGGCGATGCACAAGGACGCCGTTGCGACCGGCCTTACGCCAGCCTAGAGATTTACCCGCGACACGAACATTTCCCGACCGGCAGGTTTCCACCGTGGCGGTTGCTCCTGTCGCCGGCTTGATCCCTATTTGGCAAAGAGACTGTTGATGTCGGCGAAAGCCTTCATCTCGATGGCATTGCCGCTCGGGTCCTTGAAGAACATGGTCGCCTGTTCTCCCGGCTCGCCCCGGAAGCGGATATAGGGCTTGATGACGAATTCTATACTGGCTTTCGTCAGCTTCTCGGCGGCTGCCTCCCATTCTTCCATCGACAGAACGACGCCGAAATGGCGCACCGGAACGCCGTGGCCATCGACGGCATTGGCTGCCACCTCGTTCGTTTCATCCGGCGCCAAATGGGCGACGATCTGATGGCCGTAAAAGTTGAAATCGATCCAATCAGGTGAACTGCGGCCTTCGGGGCAACCGAGAAGACCGCCATAGAAGCTCCTCGCCGCTGCGAGATCGTTGACGGGAAATGCAAGGTGGAAGGGATGAAGTGGTGCTGCGCTCATGATCATCTCCAAGAAGCGAATTGATGCAGCCATGAATAAGATACATTTTTCTCTATGAAAAATGGTATATCGTGATGTTGAGGTACAGGAAAAATTATGAATCATGATTGCGGAACTTCAGACCCTTGTGGCTATCGCCCGCTTTGGAACGTTTGCTGCGGCAGGAGATCGGATTGGCCTGACGCAAGCGGCCGTCAGCGGGCAGATGAAGCGGCTCGAGGAAAGGCTTGGCGTCAAACTGTTCGAGCGGACGGGCCGCTCCGCGACGCTGAATGCCGCCGGGCTTAGAACGCTCGAGCGCGCCAAGAGCATCATTGCGATGTTCGAGCACATTGCCGACCCGGTCGACGAGGCTTCGGGCGGCGAGCTGCGCGTCGGCGCAATTGCTTCCGTTCAATCGGCGCTGCTTGCCCGCGCTCTCGGCCCCTTCCGGGAGCGATTTGCACATCATCATCTCCGCATCGTCCCAGGGGTCTCTCTGCATCTGCTCGACCTGCTCGATGCCGGCGAACTCGATCTTGCCGTGCTGATCGAACCTCCCTTCGGCTTGCCCAAGAATCTGATCTGGCGGCCCCTGGTGCGCGAGCCCTACGTGCTTGCGGTTTCCGAGCAGCTGCGGGGTGATGATTGGCGAACGCTGCTGCGCGAGCAGCCCTTCATCCGCTATGATCGCAGTTCGTTCGGAGGGCGGCAGGTCGACCGCTTCTTGCGATCGCATTCGATAGTTCCGCGTGAATCGATGGAGGTCGATGACATCGCCGGGATTGTCGCGATGGTCGGACAGGGGCTCGGGGTGGCACTTCTGCCTCTTGTCGACGGCAGTCCTCCTCCGGTGGCGCCGATCCGCATGGTGCCGCTTTCCGAGCCGGATTTTTATCGCGAGATAGGGATATTGCGGCCGCAGGAGAGCACGCCAGCCGCGATCTGTCTTGCGGAATGTCTGATGGCGACGCAGCAATGAGGCCCTATTCGGCGCAAAACCGTGCCTCCAAGCCACCGGCGGGAATGTCGTCTCTTCCTGAAGCTCTTGCCAGGCGGAAAATATCCGTCATAGCTTTGCCACATGGCCGCTCCAATTGCGGCTCACATCCGCTATGGAATACACCGCTAAGTGAGGTCGGTCGTGCGCGTTCTGCTTGTTGAAGACGACAATATCCTCGGCTCTTCGCTGAAGAAGGCGCTGGAAAAGCATGCCTACGGCGTCGACTGGATGCGCGACGGCGAATCCGGCCTCGAAGCGGCGGCGCATTCGCATTTCGCTGCGATCGTGCTCGATATCAATCTGCCGCAGCTGAGCGGCATGGAGGTGCTGCGGCGCATCCGGCAGCGGGGAAATTCCGTGCCCGTGCTGCTGCTGACGGCGATGGATTCCGTGCGCCAGAAGGTCGAGGGCCTGGATGAGGGTGCCGACGACTATCTGGTCAAGCCTTTCGATCTCGACGAGCTGCTGGCGCGGCTGCGTGCGCTCATCCGCCGGCGTGATGGGCGGACTGAAAGCGTCATCCGCTGCGGCGACGTGGAGGTCGACCCCTCGGCCATGGTGGCTCGCAAGGACAATGTGCAGGTCCATACCACGGCGAAAGAATTCCATCTCCTGAAGCTGCTCATGGAGCGCAGCGGCCGATATGTGACGAAGAATGACATCGAATATGCGCTCTATGATGCGGAAAACACCGTCGAGAGCAATACGATCGAAGTGACGATCTACAATCTGCGCAAGAAGCTCGGCACCGATTTCATCAAGTCGATTCGCGGCGTCGGCTATATGATCGAGCGATGAACAACTCCACGCTTACCCGCAAGCTGTTTCTGCGCATCGCGCCCGTCGTCGTGGTGACGATCGTCGTGATCGCCGCCTTCGCCTTCAACAGCGCGACGCGGGAGATCAACAATATCTACGATGCCCAGCTCATCGACGATGCCAACGTGATCTGGAGCCTGCTGCGCCGGCCGCTGGAAAAGAATCCGGACCATGGTGCCAAGCAGATCGACGATATCGACTTCAACATGGACAATCAGCTGGCCTTCAACGAAGACGCCGATGATTATGCCGATGCGCATATGTTTCGCGCCTGGGTCGACGGCAAGATACGCTTTTACAGCAGCACGGCCTTCCTTTCTGACGTCCCGCAGCAGAAGGTGGGTTTTACCACGCTGACCTATGGTGGGGACGAGTGGCGCGTCTATTCGCTGCCGATCCCGAACACGACCATCGTGATCGAGCTTGGCGAAAAGATCGCGCTTCGCGAAACGCTTGTTTCCAACATTCTCCTCAATCTGTTCTTTCCGCTGCTGATGCTGGTGCCGGTCATCGGCTTTCTCATCTGGCTCGGCATCAATAGCGGTCTTCGCACCATCCACGGACTGGTGCGGCAGATCCGTACGCGATCGCCCGATGATCTCTCGGCGATCCCCGTCGAAGAGCTGCCGCGCGATCTGCTGCCGCTTGGCAGGTCGATCAATCAGCTGCTCGAAAAGCTCGGCCAGTCGCTGACGCTGGAGCGGCGTTTCTCCGACCTTGCCGCGCATCAGCTTCGCACGCCTCAGGCGAGCGTGAAGCTGCTTTTGCGGATGCTCGAAAATAGCGACAGTGATCAAGAGCGGCAGGCGATCATTTCCGATCTCGTGGCCAGCAACAACCGCACCATCCATCTGATCGAGCAGCTGCTGCGGCTCGCCAGGGTCAGTCATCACCCCCTCAATCTGACATCGGTGCCGCTCTATCACTGGATGGCGTCGCTCATTGCCGAACTCGGCAATATCATCACCAGCCGAAAGCTCGACGTCGTGCTGGAAGGGGATGAAGCGATCCAGGTCAGAAGCGATGAGGCGCTGCTGCGCATGCTGGTCACCAACCTGCTCGACAATGCCATCAAATACACGCCCGCCGAAGGGGAAATCAAAGTTTCCATCGCTTCGGAGGATGGCTTTGCCTGCATTTCGATCAGCGACAGCGGCCCCGGCATTCCGCCGCATGAAAGGGAAGCGGTGTTCCAGCGCTTCTACCGCCTCCATACGCTTCACACCGAAGGCGCTGGCCTGGGGCTTGCCATCGTCGCGGACACTGCCGACCGCCTTTCGGCAACCGTCGATCTCTCCACATCCCGTCTGGGTAGCGGTCTCCGGGTCGATTTGAGATTGCCGCTCAGCTAAAACTCACGGCCTCGTCGTTTTTCATTTTCGCATCATTTTCCGCTCATGCCCGGCTCATCTGAGGTTGTTAGACGCAACTTAAGATAAGGCGAAGGGGTAGTTCATGCAGGTGTTTTGCGATTTTGATGGAACCATATCCATCGAAGACGCGACGGATATGGTGTTGTCCCGTTTCGCCGGTTCCGAGTGGGAAGATATCGAGCAATTGTGGAAGCAGGGGCAGATCGGCTCCGGCGAATGCATGCGCAGACAGATCGCTCTCATCGAGGCAAGCAGAGGCGAGCTTGACCGGTTTCTCGATACGCTGGCGATCGATTCCGGCTTTGAGGCTTTCCTGTCCTTCTGCCGCCGCGGCGAATTGCCTGTCACGATCGTCAGCGATGGTGTGGACTATTTCATCCGGCGCATTCTGGCACGTCACGGCATCGAAGGTCTGCCGATCGTCGCCAATGTGCTGACTTGCAGTGTTTCCCAGGGCCGCGAATCCTATTCGCTGTTCCCGCCATTTACGGTGACCGGCTGCGTATCCGGTGCCGGTGTCTGCAAATGCCGCGTCGTCGATAGCAACGACCTGCAGGTCTACATCGGCGACGGGCGCAGCGACTTCTGCGTTTCCGACAAGGTCGACCTCGTTTTCGCCAAGGCCAAGCTTGTCGACTACTGCGAGGAAAACGGCATTCCCTATGTCGGTTTCGAAGACTTTTCCGACCTGCTTCCAAAGATGGAAGCCGTTCTCCCGAGCGTCGAGCGACGCTCCCGTGCACTGCCGCAAGTCAAGACGGCGTGAACCAGACCAAGAGGCATTGAATGAAAACGAATCTAGCCGAAGCCTTCAGCGGTGAGACCGAGTCCGTCCGCTCCGAAGAGGAATTGCGCGCTCTTGAGGAGCTCTATTGCTCCCATGGCGACACGGTTCACTACACGGACAAGCCGAAATTCTTCGAGGAATGCGAAGGCTCCTATGTCTACGATCGGACCGGAACGCCGTTCCTCGATCTGCAGATGTGGTACTCCGCCGTCAATTTCGGCTATCGCAACGAGCGCCTGAACGAAGCTGCCCATCGGCAGCTCGACCGTCTCCCGCAGGTCGCGTCGCAATATCTGCACCGTGAAAAGGTGGAGCTTGCCGCGATGATCGCCCAGGACGCCGAGCGCAAGTTCGGCCATAAGGGCCGTGTGCACTTCAACGTCGGCGGCTCGCAGGCTGTCGAGGATTCCCTGAAACTGGTGCGCAATTATACGGGCGGCAAGAGCCTGATGTTCGCCTTCGAGGGCGGTTACCATGGCCGCACGCTCGGTGCTTCGGCAATCACCTCTAGCTACCGCTATCGCCGCCGCTACGGCCATTTCGGCGATCGTGCCCAGTTCGTCGAATTCCCCTATTATTTCCGCGGCCCGAAGGGCATGTCGAAGGAAGAATACGGACATTATTGCGTCCAGAAGTTCGCCCGCCTGTTCGAGAGCGAATATAACGGCGTCTGGGACCCGAAGGCCGGCAAGTCCGAATATGCCGCCTTCTATATCGAGCCGATTCAAGGCACCGGCGGCTATGTCATTCCGCCGATGAACTTCTTCGTGGAACTGAAGAAGGTGCTCGATGATCACGGCATCCTGCTCATCGTCGACGAAATCCAGATGGGCGTCTACCGCACCGGCAAGCTCTGGTCGATCGAGCATTTCGGCGTTTCGCCGGATGCGCTGATCTTCGGCAAGGCGATCACCAACGGCCTCAATCCGCTTTCCGGTGTATGGGCCCGCGAAGAGATGATCAATCCGGAGATCTTCCCGCCCGGCTCTACGCATTCGACCTTCGCCAGCAACCCGATGGGGACTGCCGTTGCGCTCGAAACGATGAAGATGCTGGAAGAGCAGGATTTCGGCGCTGCGATCATGGAGAAGGGCGCCCATTTCCTGGACGGGCTGAAGCAGCTGCAGAAACGCCATGCCATCGTCGGCGAAGTCGACGGCCTTGGCCTCGCCCTGCGCATGGAAATCTGCAAGGACGACAGCTACACGCCGGACAAGGCGACGATGGACTGGATGTGCGACGAAGGCATGAAGGGCGATCTCCAGGTCGGCGGCAAGACCTACGGCCTCGTGCTCGATGTCGGCGGCTACCACAAGAACGTCATCACGTTTGCTCCCAACCTGCTCATAACCCGCGAAGAGATCGATCTGGCGCTTGCCCTGCTCGATCAGCTTCTGACGCGTGCTGCCCGGAGATAAGACGGTGCAACTGCTGCTTCTTCATCTCGATGATGCTTTGGAGTTGCAGCCTGACTTTGTGCGCGCCTGCAAATTTGCTGGCGCGCACCAGTATTTCGGCAAGAAGGCGGGGCAACAGGTTCGGCTGTGGAGCAAACAGAGCGCTCTTGATGATCTCAGTCGCGAGATCGTCAAGAACGGACCGATGACTGGCAAGGACCCGCAATTGTGCTTCATGGGCTCCGGCGACTTTCACCATGTCACGGCCTTGCTGCTCGATGGCGCGCTCGAACGACAATCCGGTGCGGCCACACTGATCCATTTCGACAACCATCCGGACTGGGTGAAATTCGATGGCGGCATGCATTGCGGCTCCTGGGTCAATCGTGCCCTTGCGAACCCCAGCGTCCAGAAGGTCATCACGATTGGCGTCTGCAGCCATGATCTTCGCAGCCCCGAGCGTAAGGGCGCCAATCTGCACTGGCTCGGCGACGGCAAGCTGGAACTCTATCCTTACGAACATCCGCCGAGCCGCGTACTGGCCGACTACGGCACCGGCGCCAGCTACCGGCAGGAAAGAGGTGCGCTGCACTGGAAATCGATCGTCGAGATCGGGGAGGAAAATTTCATCGACCACATGCTCAGTCGCATTCGCACCGAGGCCGTCTATATCACGATAGACAAGGATGTGCTGGCGGCCGACGATGCCGTCACCAATTGGGATCAGGGCCGCATGCGGCTGCCCTATCTCCTGGCTCTGATCAGCGAAATCGGCAGCCGTCACCGCATCATCGGCGCGGATGTCATCGGGGATTATTCAGCTCCGAGTTATGCTGGCAGCCTTCGGACACAATTCATGAAGCGCGCGGAGATCTTCATCGATCAGCCGCGTATGCGGCAGGGTGCAGAAACAATGAGGAATATCAACAGCGCGGCCAATCACGCCCTGCTGGAGGTGCTGGCGGAGTATATGCAATGACTGGCAGCCTGACACTTCCCATGCTTGGGCTCATCTTGTTCTGCGTGGTCGCGGAAACCGCCCGCGAAGTCTGCTTCAAGCAATCCGCCAGTGAGAACGCCCCCATTGAGGCGCTGGCAAAACCGGTCACCTGGCTCGGCATTCTGCTCTGGGCCGTGGAGCTTTTCGCCTGGACGGCCGTCCTGGAGCACGTGCCACTGACCATCGCTTTCCCGCTGATGGCGATGAGCTATGTCGTCATCGTGCTCGCCGGCGCCGTCATCTTCAAGGAAAACATCAACCTGCGCCACGCGACGGGCGTGTTTCTCGTCACCGCCGGTGTGGTTTGCGTGGGAGTTACAGGACTATGAAAATCTTTGCGCACACCCGATGGGACCTGGCACCGGTACTTGCCGCCGTCGCCCATCTCGCCTTCGACGTCTATCTGATCGTCGGCTTCGAAAGCCGGCCGCTTTGGCTCTCAGCCATTCTCGGCTGCCTTTACGCCGTTTCGATCTCCTGGAACATCAACAGCATATCGCACAACTTCATCCATACGCCCTATTTCAAGCCGCGCTGGATGAACTACGGCTTCAGCCTCCTGGAGTCGGTCGCGATCGGCTTTTCGCAGACCTATTATCACTGGGTGCATATGCGCCATCATTCGGGCAACAGCGACCGTCCGAACGAAAAGGGCGAGACGATCGACATGCTCTCGATCTATCGCTATGGCCGCAACGGCCAACCGGAAAACGTCTGGTCCTATACGTTCCTGAGCTTCTTTCGCGATAGCCTCGGCGATATTCACAAGGCCATTGCCCGCAACCGCCCGTTCGATGCCGCCTGGGGGCGGTTCGAGCTCTATTTCTTCCTGGGGCTTGCCGCTATCGCGCTGATCTACGATTGGAAGGCGGTGCTGTTCTTCGTGCCGTTCTACTATATCGGCAATTGCCTGTCGTCGCTGAACGGCTATTACGAGCATCTGAACGGTGATCCGGACGAGCCGATTGCCTGGGGTGTTTCCAGCCATCAGCCTTTCTATAACTGGCTGTGGTTCGGCAACGGCTATCACGCCGAGCATCACTATCGGCCGCGCACCCACTGGACGAAGCTTCCAGCGCTGCACGACCAGATCAAGGAAGAGCAGGAAAAGAACGGCACGCATGTGATCAGCACCTGCCATGCGCTTGGCTTCATGGCCAAGGAAAACCGGCAGTCGGAGCTATCTCATGAAAGCTGATGAATTGAGCTTCTTCATGGAGGGCTCAAATGGCAAGGGCGTCCTTCTGGTCCACGGACTGACGGGCGCGCCTGCTGAAATGAAACTGGTGGCTCGGCATCTCAACCGCAAGGGCTACAGCGTCTATGCGCCGCTGCTGGCCGGCCACGGCGTCGATGCGAAGACATTGCGCCAGACCCGCTGGGAAGACTGGCTCGCCTCGGTCGTCGAGGCATCGGAGTTGCTGGCATCCAGAACGCAGGAGGTCTTCGCTGCCGGTATCTGCGTCGGTGGCAAGCTCGCCATGCTGGCTGCCGAACAGCAGAAGAAGACTATCAGTGCCGTCGCGATCTACTCTCCTTGCTTCAGTTACGACGGCTGGGACGTTCCCTTCTATTATCCGCTGCTGGCCTCGCAGATCGGCTGGCTGTCGCGCGTTCCGTTCCTCGATCGGCTGAGCTTCAGCGAAACGACCTCGCTCGGGATCAAGGACGAGCGCATGCGCCGGTTGATCGAAGGCATGTCGAGCGAAGGGGTTCTGGAAAAATTCCCCGGCAAGGGCCTGGTCGAGATGCATCGGCTGGGCAAGACGCTCCGCAGGATGCTGCCGCAGATGCGGACGCCGACGCTGATCCTGCATGCCGAGGATGACGATCTCGCCAGCCCGAAGCATGCCCGCTATATTTCCGAGCATATCGGTGCTCCGCATGAGCTGAAATGGATCACGGACAGCTATCACATGATCCATGTCGACCGGCAGCATCGGCAAGTGGCCGATTTCACGGCCGACTTCTTCGAGGCGCGTCATGTCGCAGCCGCTGCTTAAAATCGTGCCACAGCCGATGGGGGGCCCGGTGGCCGAAGTTCACTTCAGCATCCGCGCCATCGGCCGCGACGCATGGAATGCATGCTTCCCGAATGACGTCGAGGATTATGATTGCCTGCTAGCGATCGAGGAAGCCGGCCTCGAAGGGTTCGAATGGCGCTATATCACCGTTACGGAGGGTGGGCGCGTGAGCGTCGCCATGCCGGCCTTTGTCTGCCTTTACGCTCTCGATACAACGCTGGATGAGGGATTCCTGCGTCGGTCCGTGCGTAGCGTGCAGCGATATTTTCCAGGTTTTCTGAAGCTGCGTCTTGCATGTTTGGGATCGCCCTGCACCGAAACCGGTGCGATCGGCTTTCATCCCGACATCTCGCAGAACCGTCGTCGCATGCTGCTGACGGAGATGTTGTCCTTCTTCGAGCAGGTCGCCGCGACGGAGCGTTGTGCGCTGATCGGCCTCAAGGATATTCCGGAGCAGGCTTCGGCCGAGTTCGGCGATCTGTTTGCCGCGCGCGGCTATGCTTCGATCGGCGCTCTTCCGACGGCGTGGCTCGACATCGATTTCAAGACGATCGACGACTATCTCGCCAGGCTTTCGGCTGGCACCCGCAAGGATATGCGCCGCAAAATGAAATCCTTCGACCAGGTCAGGGTGGAGATGCGGACGGATTTCGGCGAGTTCCTGCCTCAGGTGATGGCGCTCTATCATGACACGCGCAATCGCAGCGAATGGCAGTTCGAGGAGCTGACGCCGGCCTATTTCCAGGGCATTCTCGCCCATATGCCCAGCCGCTCCTTCTGCGCCTTCTACTTCGTCGAGGACAAGCTGCTTGCCGCCAATCTGATCGTGCATAACGAGCGCGTTGCTATCGACAAGTTCTTCTGCATGGATGGGGAAAAGGGCCGGCCCTATAACCTCTATTTCATTAGCTGGTTTACCAATCTGCGTTACTGCCTGGAGAACGGCCTGAGCCGTTATCAGAGCGGGCAGGCTAATTATGCAAACAAGGTCCGCCTCGGCAGCAAGCTGACCGCCAATGCGATGTATTTTCACCATCGCAATCCTTTGCTTCAGAGCGTGCTGCGACTGGTATCGCCGCTGTTCTCGACAGACAAGGCGGATGCGTAATGCCCAATATGCGTTTTTTCTGGCTTGCCGTGCCGGTGCTGAGCACGCTGTACCAAGTCCTCATCAAGCTCGGTGCCGGACACTTGCACGATGAAGGCATGCAGGCATGGCTGTGGCAAGCCCTTTCTTCTCCATGGATATTGCTGGCCATGGCCATCGAGATCGTCGGCTTCTTCATCTGGATGAATGTGCTGGCCGAGCTCGATCTGAGCCGCGCCTTTCCGCTTACGGGCATCAGCTATGTGCTTGTTGTCGCGACCGGCTGGTTCGTCTTCGGCGAGCGGGTGGTCGCCCTGCAGATGGTCGGCAGCGGTTTGATCCTGACGGGCGTCTGGCTGATTGCAGGCGCCGGTGTCGAGACGGAGGAGCATCATGAGGAATTGGAGCCGAAGCAGGAGGAACTGCGTACGGGGACCGGCAAGGATAGGTGATGTCCAATATGCAAGCTGACAACCGCCCGAAGGGCAAAACCCCCGCCATTGTCTCCAGCTTTGTCGACTGGTGTCTGAAACGCGGACTTTCCTCCATCGTTACGCGCGGCGCGTTGAGCGTGACGACGGCAAGCGGCCGCGTGCTGACCTTCGGCGACGGCACCGGTGAGCCGGTTCATGTTCGCTTCATCGACGACCGCGCCGAATGGGCGCTCCTCATCGATGCCGACAAGCGGCTTGGCGAACTCTTCATGGATGGCCGCTTCATCGTCGAGCAGGGCACGCTCTACGACTTCGTGGCGATGATGCTGAGGGAGGGGCAGAACACCACCCATCCCCTTATTGCCCGCATCATCGATCACCTCAGGACGAAGCTGCGGATTTTCCGCCACCGCAACCTGCCTGGGCGCTCGAAGGCGAATGTCGCGCATCATTACGATCTCGACGGTAGGCTCTACGAGCTCTTCCTCGATCCGGACCGGCAATATTCCTGCGCCTATTTCGAGCATGCGGACCAATCGCTCGATGATGCGCAACTTGCCAAGAAACGTCATCTCGCCGCCAAGCTGCTGATCGAGCCGAACAACAGCATCCTCGATATCGGCTGCGGCTGGGGCGGCCTCGCACTGCATATGGCCGAACATGCGCCCGGTGGCTATGTGCTTGGCGTCACCCTGTCGGAGGAGCAGCATGAGTATGCTTCGAAGCGCGTCGCGGACAAAGCCGGGGGAACGCCAGCCGAGGTTCAGTTCGCGCTGAGAGACTACCGCAGCCTAACCGGCCGCTTCGACAGGATCGTCTCCGTCGGCATGTTCGAGCATGTCGGGCTCGCGTCCTATCGCACCTTCTTCCGCAAGTGCGCCGAATTGCTCGAGGATGACGGCATCATGGTGCTGCACACCATCGGCTGTTCGGCGACCCCCGGCTTCACCACGCCCTGGCTCGACAAATATATCTTTCCGGGCGGCTATATTCCGGCGCTGTCCGAAATCGTGCCGGAGATCGAGGCGGCGGGGCTTGCCATCACCGATGTCGAAGTGCTGCGGCTGCATTATGCCAAGACGCTCGAGGCGTGGCGGGAACGTTTCATGGCGCGCTGGGACGATGCCGCCAAGCTTTACGACGAACGCTTTTGCCGGATGTGGGAGTATTATCTTTCGACGGCGGAGGCAGCCTTCCGCTACGAGGATCTTGTCGTCTTTCAGATCCAGATCGCCAAGCGAAATGACATCATTCCGCTGACGCGCAATTATATTGCCGAGAATGAAGCGAAGAGCGCTTCAAAACTTGACGTTGAAGGTTCTATTCAGCGTGAAGCCAATGATGTTCTGGTCGGGTGAGCCGAAGCGCGAGGTGATCGGGCTGTCGGCCGCATCGCCTACCAGACGGTTATATTTTCCGTAAACCTGCACGCTCCATTCCGGCGAGATCGTATAGGTGGCAGCAACGGTGAAGCCGACCGATTTCACGCCGGCACCGGCGTCGAAGGCGTTGATATGGCCATGTCTGGCAGCTTCACTCTCCGAGATGCCGAAGTTGGTGCGCATATAGACTGAATTTGCCATCGATAGGCGAGGGCCGGCAGACAGCAGCCATTTGTCTCCGAGCGGCTGGAACCAGTCGAGGGCGAAATCACCGACCAAACCATCGCCACCCCAAAGCGACTGGCGTATTTCCGTGCGGAACCGGAGCCGATTGTCCATCAGCCAATATTGGGCAAAGCCGCCCGCATCGAAATTCCAGCGTACTCTGCGCTGGCTTTGCAGGTGCAGGTCGTTGATGTCGAAGCGGTCGTCCCGCAGCCCCACAACCGGACCGATTTCGACGCCGCCGAGATCGAAGAGCTGATAATCGAAATTATCGTCCGGCGCGCTGTATTCCTGGGTCTCACCCAAACGATGGATATCGAAAGACGGTAGGGCGCCGAAGGTATAGTGCTTCGACCCCTCATAGCTCGGTCCGTATTCCACCGTCGCACCAAGCGTAACGACCCAAGTATCGGATGAGGATTTAGGGGTGTCATCCGCCGCTCTGGATGAGGCGGGAAACATACCGGCTATGGACGCTGCCAGCAGCCCCGTTCCGGCCAGCGCAGACAGCCGGGCGGAGAAAGATGTCCCAACATTTAACACTCTGAAAACACCTGATGCCTGATCGCCCCTGCAGCTCTAGTAGCACAGCTCGCGGCTTGAAAAACAGTAGAAAGTTTGAAAGCAGGCATGGCGCGTGACCACCAGCCTGAACGCTTCTGTATTGCTAACGCCCCCATGGACCATCCTTCAGCAGAATGCGAAGCAGGCCACTTCTGTCGTGGCTGCCGCGGCGCCTGCGACAATTCCCGCCAAGATAGAGATATTTTATTTCACGAACCTGAAGCGTATGCGGCGCCGGAGATATCGTTCCGGCTTGATCGGTTGGAAGCTGCGCGTTTTGTTCCTAGATAGGCTTTGTCCGATACCGGGTTTCGACTGTGGACGTACGATATGAGAGCACGCAAGACAGGGTTCAGCGCATGAAGGATCGGCCATTCGGCACATCGGGTATCCCTGGATGGTTGAACCGCTACGAGCCTTTGCTGCTTGTGATGTTTGCCGCGCTTTCGGGCGGAATTCTTCTTTTCATCTATCTCACAGGCGAGGTCCTCGAAGGCAGCACGAAGGGGTTCGACGAGGCGATCTTGCTGGCGCTTCGCCAGCCCGCGAACCTTTCCGTGCCGATTGGGCCGGGATGGCTGACCCATGCCGTCAGGGACATCACGAGCCTCGGCGGCACGACCGTGCTGGCGCTGATGACCGCTTTGGTGACGATCTATTTGCTGCTGGACCGCCAGCGGGCGATCGCCATTTTCATCCTCGCTTCGGTCCTGGGCGGATGGGCATTGAGCACGGCCTTGAAAGTCGGCGTCGCGCGGGCGCGACCGGATATCGTCCCGCATCTGGTCGAGGTTCACGATCTGAGCTTTCCGAGCGGCCATGCGATGGTGTCGGCCGTGACCTATCTGACCCTTGCCGCGTTGATCTCGGGCACGCGGACCCATCGCTCGACGCGGGTCTTCACCGTCGCGGCAGGCATCCTGCTGACGTTGATAATTGGTGCGAGCCGGGTCTATCTCGGCGTCCATTACCCCACAGACGTCCTCGGCGGCTGGTGTGCCGGCGCGACCTGGGCGCTCGCCTGCTGGATCATCGCCCGCCGCTACATATCGCCTAAGGCAAGCGACAAGAGGTCTGCCGAAGACGATGGTCCGCCTTTCAAATGAGGGAGGGTGTCCCTTGCAGGATCAGCATTGGACTTCGAGCCGTGTCGCCACCAGCAGGGAGTAGTCCGTACCCTTGGGGTCGCTGAAGAACATGCTGGTCAGCGCGGCCTGATTTTCCGCCATGACTTCCTTCGGATTGGGTCTGATGACCTTACGCTTGCAGCGGCCGAAGGCCGGCCCCGATGTGCTCAAATCGTTGTCAGTGGCGAAATCGACCGCCGTATAGAGCGTCTTGTCGTAGATGCCGAAGATGGTGGTGCCCTTGAGGAAGGTCTTCTGCTCCGGCTTCAGCGAAAAGGTCAACGTCAGCGAACCATCCTTGTAGTCGGCCTGGATCGCATCCGGCTTGGCCATCGGCACCGCTTTGCCGTTGCTGGTGACGTTCGTGTAGTAGCCATATTGCGCCAGCGAATCCCTGACCGTCTTTCCCACGGCCTTGAGCTCGCTCGGGCTCAAAGCCTGGTCGCCGCTCTTGCCGTAATCCATGAGCACGGAGGAGGTGAACACCTCGTCGAAGCTCCAGACATTGCGCAGCTCGCTGATGGAGCCATCGGGCGCCGAGACGACCTCGAATTTGGCGTCGATGAAGATATGCGGATGGGCAAATGCGGGAACGGGTAGAAGCGATAGCATCGCAACCAGCAGGGAAATCTTTGTTTTCATGCGAGCAATACCGCGTTCCGTCCATTTATCCGATGCGCAGATCTGAACGTCAAATGGGACTGATTTGAGACCCAGCGCGAGTAGGCAAGGCATAGATGCAAGGGAAGGAAACAGGAATACGGAAACTTGCCTTTTTCGGCAGAATACCAGCCTCGGCCTGAGCCGTGACTTCTTCTATTCGGAGAAAGACTTGGAAAACTGGAGCGGGCGAAGGGATTCGAACCCTCGACCCCAACCTTGGCAAGGTTGTGCTCTACCCCTGAGCTACACCCGCTCATTCCCGTCGCGATCCGGGGTAGTGTGTTGGACCGCTGGGCGTCGTCTTGCGGCGACGGGCGCTATATGGCCTAACCATTTTTCAAATGCAACAGGGAAATGACGAGTTCGCGAAGAAAAATTGCATCTTCGTTTCGCGAGCCATCGGAAAGCCCGGAAACGCCGGGCTTTGTCGTCTCGAAGATTGCAATGAAATTGTGGGCGACGTATCAGGGGCGGACCATTCTTGATTGCGAGACGCCATGACCGAGACCAGCCTGAAGAACCGCGACGACCTTTTCCGATTCCTGGACGGGCTCGGTATCAGCCATACGACCAAGGATCATGCTCCGGTCTTCACCGTTGCCGAATCGGTATCGCTGCGCGACGAGATTCCGGGCGGCCATACGAAGAACCTCTTCGTAAAGGACAAGAAGGACAATTTCTTCCTGCTGACCGTCGAGGAAAACGCGACAGTCGATCTGAAGACCGTGCACACGCTGATCGGCGCCGCAAGCAAGGTCTCTTTCGGCAAGCCGGAAAAGCTGATGGAATATCTCGGCGTCATCCCGGGCTCCGTCACGGCATTCGGCGCGATCAACGACGCGGGCAAGAATGTTACCTTCGTGCTCGATGCCGAGCTGATGGCGCATGACATCGTCAATTGCCATCCCTTGTCGAACGACGCGACGACGTCGATTGCCAGCGGCGATCTCCTGCGCTTCATGGAAGCGACGGGTCATACGCCGCTAGTCTTGAAAGTGACGAGCTAACGTACGATTTTAGCGCTAAGATTATAGCGGTCGGCTTCTCTTCGGATTGTCCGGTCGCTTTGGCCACTTCATGGAGCGTGCTGGCAGGCGAATCTCATCGTCTCGTCTGGAGATCATGCTTCTCACAAAATCAAGGATGCCGTCAGGCGGGAGACACTCATGAGCGGTTCGAACAATCCCTATAACGCTTCCTTCGGCGGTCAGATGTCGGCCTCGGCATCCTACGGTGCCACGCCCGCTGCCGGCGGCGCTTCGCCGATCAAGGACACGACGACAGCGACCTTCGCCAAGGACGTTATCGAGGAATCGCGCAACCAGCCGGTGCTGGTCGATTTCTGGGCGCCCTGGTGCGGCCCGTGCAAACAGCTGACGCCGGTGCTCGAAAAAGTCGTCACCGAGGCACAGGGCCGCGTGAAGCTGGTCAAGATGAATATCGACGATCATCCCTCGATTGCCGGCCAGCTCGGCATCCAGTCGATTCCAGCCGTCATCGCCTTCGTAGACGGCCGTCCGGCCGATGGCTTCATGGGTGCAGTTCCGGAAAGTCAGGTTCGCCAGTTCATCGATCGCCTCGGCGGTCCGGCGGGCGGCGCCGACGATCAGGCGGCCGAGATTGCTGCCGTTCTGGAAGAGGCAAGCGGTCTGCTTGCCGCCGGTGATGTCAATGGTGCCGCCGAGCTCTTCGGTGCGGTGCTGCAGGCGGATCCCGAAAATGCCAAGGCGCTCGCCGGCATGGCGGAATGCATGATCGCCGCCGGCCAGAGCCAGCGCGCCCGCGAAGCGCTTGCCGACCTGCCGGAAACGCTCGCCAACGATGCCGGCATTCAGGCGGTGGTGAAGAAGCTCGACCAGATCGACGAGGCGCGCAAGCTTGGCGATCCCGTGGCGATCGAGCAGGAACTGGCGGCCAATCCCGACAATCACGAGCAGCGTATCAAGCTCGCCAAGATCCGCAATGTCGAAGGCAGGCGCGAAGAGGCGGCCGAGCATCTTCTGACCGTCATGCGCAAGGATCGCAGCTACGACGATGACGGCGCACGCCGCCAACTCTTGGAATTCTTCGAGGTGTGGGGTGCCAAGGACCCCGCTACGATCGCGGCGCGGCGCAGGCTTTCCTCCATTCTGTTTTCGTAATCGGTCAGTTGTCCCAAGGGCATGGCGATCGCGCGGAACCTTCCGGGCGATTGCTCGTTAGACGGCCGTCCTCGATATTCGGCAAACGGCCCCCATCGGCGTTTTCATGGAAAATGCTCTTGTGTTTTCAGCAGACGGGCTCACATTGTCGATGACGCGGCACGAAAAGGGGCGATGACCGCGATGTGTGTCGTTCCTGCGCGGCTCACTGCGGCGCGCAGCGCGTCGCGACGATCTAGCGGGATGGAAAAGATGCAAGTCGGCAATGCGAGATATCTGAAGCCGGGCGATCTGCCCGAATCGGTGGTCGTCTTTCCCTTATCCGGCGCGCTGCTGCTGCCCGGTGCGCAACTGCCGCTCAATGTCTTCGAGCCGCGCTATCTCGCCATGTTCGATGCGGCGATCGCCGGAAATCGTTTGATCGGCATGATCCAGCCGGCGCTGGGAGAGCCGCCGGAATCGTCCAATCTGGCGCATGTCGGCTGCCTCGGGCGCATCACCTCCATTTCGGAGACCGGCGATGGTCGTTATATCGCCGCGCTGACGGGCATATGCCGTTTCCGGCTGATGGATGAAATCACTACCCACCAGCCCTACCGCACATTCCGCATCACCCCCTTCATCTCCGACCTGAAATCCCATCATGAGGAAGGTACCGTCGATCGTCCGGCACTGCTTTCGGCTTTCCGTGCCTATCTGGAGGCCAACAAGCTGGAAGCGGATTGGGAAAGCGTCGAGCGGGCCGACAACATGATGCTGGTCAATTCGCTGTCGATCATGGCGCCCTTCGATCCGGCCGAGAAGCAGGCACTTCTCGAAGCGCCCGACCTGAAGACCCGCGCAGAAACCTTCATCGCCATCGTCAAGATCGTGCTCGCCGGCTCCGGCGACACCGATTCCCTGCTGCAATAGGAATTTTCGTATGGACGTCACGGTCAGTAAGGTGGACCCGAAACTGCTCGATCTTCTCGTCTGCCCGCTGACCAAGGGGCGGCTGAGCTACGACCGGGAAAAGAACGAGCTGATCTCGGAAAAGGCGCGTCTCGCCTATCCGATCCGCGACGGCATTCCGATCATGCTGATTTCGGAAGCAAGACGTATCGAGGATTGAGGATCGCGCTTCCCTCTGTATTGTGGGGTGGAGGCCGGCCGTTTCTCGCAGGGGTCGATGGAATGGCAACTTTGTGCTCTCATTTCGGTCGTTGGGCCTTCTCCATTTATTAAGCAAAAGCTGCCGGTTGCGGCAGTCGAGTGCGCCACCTCAATTTGAAGCAGTGTTAGATATCAGGTGTCCGTAAAGGGGTGACCGCTGCGTTATCTGTCCGATTGCAAAATTGGAGTCTTGCGGGCCACCAGAAGGCCGGCGAAAGCAGTGTACGTTATAGTATACCTTTATGGACGGACTGGGCGCCCTAATGTGGCTTGGTCCGCGTCAAAGACCAACACAGGAAGATGGTTTTGAGCCAGTCGCCGCTTATATGTCCCACGATGAACGCGTCACGGGAGAACTGCATAGTGGGGATGACTTAGATGCCCCCTCGAATTTTTGTATCGTTTTCTAACGGAGGGGCTATCAATGAGTGCAACGGTTGCGAGGAGAGCGTAGGCATGGCACTAAGCTGGTACTTCGGTTGTAGAGCATCCCAATGATTATTCACGATATATTCGATTGGCTGTATACGCAGGATCAGCAGCGCGCCTCTAAGGAGGTCGATGGGCTGTTTTTCGTCGCGAGCGATATTGGCTCTACTCGCAAGGAAAATCAGGATCGGGTTGCGGTTCTTCGTGTTGCGAGCAAAGCCGCTAACTTTTGGTGCGCATGCCTGTGTGACGGTATGGGCGGGATGGCAAATGGGCGTCAGGCCGCGTCCTTTGCAATATCTGCCTTCTTCGCTTCTCTAATTTCTAATCGTCGTGAGCCGACGGAGGCCCGTTTGGAGCGTGCTGTGCGGGCAGCAAATGCGATGGTGGTGTCCGAGGTTCCCGGGGGAGGATCGACACTGTCAGCGTTGTGTTTGGAGGCGGGCTCCGTGTTCACGCTGAATGTCGGAGACAGTCGCATCTTCCGAATGCACAGAGACGGCAAATTGGAGCGGCTAACTACGGACGATACCATGGAGGAGGCCTACGGTTCTGAAGGGCGCGGCCTACTGCAGTTTATTGGGATGAAGTCGGGTATGCTGCCCCACATCAAACGGGTAACAGGGATAGATGGGCAGTTTTTTATAACCAGCGATGGGGCCCACTTGGTAGGTGATGCCACGCTGAGAGACCTACGCCAAAACTCTCGTGACCGCGCAGTGTTCTCGGACAGGGTGCTGGAACTCTCGAACTGGTTAGGAGGCGTTGACAACGCGACAATCGTTGCGACCGACTGGCTTCAGCCGGAAGATACTTACGCATCAAGCCAAGCGTCTGATGTATCGGTATGGTCTACCAATGGCCGGTTAAAGCTAACTTGGACTACGCCTCCGCAGGCAGATGGGATTGCACAGGAGAATGATCGCGAGCGATCACCGCCGGAGGCGGAGCCGCGCCCGCAGCAGGCTGACAAGCCAGCTACACCATCTCATACGGCCCAAAACCAACCTGTGAAACCAGGCGAGAAGTTGAGTGACGGACAGAAAAGTCCGACTCCGAAGCGGAGGAGCCGCAAGCAAAAGAAAGAACAAATAGAAATTGGGTTCTCTGAGGAGGAGCAGGGAGAATAATGCTGATCGCGGGACGCTACGAGGCAACGGGTGCGATGAACGCTGGGGGTATGAGCGAGGCGCACCAATGCCAAGACATACGCCTGCACCGCCAGGTGATTTTGAAAACCCTTCGGAAAGAACAGGAAAAGAGGCGGCTGGCTGACGAGCAAAAAGCTCTACTGAAAATGAGGTCCAGCCACGTTGTACAATTACTTGATGTGGTCTCTTTTGAACATGCAGGGAACGAGGTTCGTTGCCTAGTCCTAGAGTACATTGATGGAACAGATCTAAAGGAAGGCCAATTCGCAATTGGGGACGAGTATCTGCAAGTGTTATGGCAGATCGCAAAAGGGCTCAAAGAGATCCACGACGCTGGCGTTATTCATCGAGATATAAAGCCCAATAACCTTCGCCGCGACAAAGAGCGTATGGTCAAAATTATTGACTTCGGGCTCTCTCGCGAGGTTGGGGTCGATAATCATACGCAAGCTGCCATCGGCTATCTTCCTTATATGGCACCAGAGTTGCTTGCCAAGGGTCTGGTCGAGTTCAGCACTGCGACTGATGTTTATGCATTTGCCGTCGTAGCACTATCGATTTCATCCGGCGGCCTGCCGGATTGGTGCAGAAAGAGAGTACCAGCGCAAGCACCAGCTAACCTTTGTATTACCCATCTGGCTGGACTGGATGCCGCAATCGCGACCTCCCTTCAGCAATGCCTTGAAACCGATCCTGCAAACCGTCCAACAATGTCAGAAGTGCTGAACTCGATTGAACGGGTTTTGCTTCGAGATAGGCATAGGGCGCGAGTTGTCATCGGTGGAAAGGTTAACGAGCTGCACAGCGGGAAACGCACCGCTACCCCTACTGTATCTGCCAGTGGGACTGTACGGTCTCAACTCGGCATTGAATACGACGGCAATGATTTTCTTGTGCGCTCCGTGATGGGAGAGGTCTTGGCTAACAACAGGGCTCTAACTGTTGGGTCAAAGCTACCGCCATCGTGTGTTCTTGCGTTCAATGTCGCCAAGAACAACTACTATTACGCCACCTTCGATATCTCCAATCCGGAGTACATGGTATGACACGGGGATTGCTTGGCGGTCGATACGAGATTGTAGGAATGCTCGGCAGCGGTGGTATGCAGCATGTCCATCGTGCCAAGGACCATCTGCGAGGCGTGGATGTTGCCCTTAAGACCCCGCAGCCGGGCCAAATTGTAAAGAAGTTCTCCAACAGTGCGATACTGTCGGCTCGGGTCAATCATCCTCATGTCGCAAAGACCCTTGATTATCTTGAAGAGAGCGGAGTGCCATATTTAGCTGAAGAGCTTGTTGAAGGTGGCACGCTGGAAGACGCCTGCATGTCGGTTGCGGGGTACGTTGATCCTCATACAGGAGCGCGTCTGTTTAGAATGCTGGCTAAGGGCCTAGCCGCGTCTCATCACGCTGGAGTTGTTCACAGAGACCTCAAACCTTCGAATATCCTCGTAAACGGGGGGTACAGCTTGAACGAAGTCAAAATCACTGATTTCGGTATTGCGACCTTAACGGAGGAGGTTTTCGAAGAAGAGGCTGAACGCGGCGACATCACGAAAACAACATCCGGTACCGTAAAAGGCGCGCTTCCATACATGGCGCCGGAAATGATGTTTAGGAAGAAGGGGGAACACGTAGGACCGGAAGCAGATGTCTGGTCATTAGGTGCGCTCATGTTTCATGCACTAGTTGGGGAACTGCCCTTCGGTGAAGGTTTCATCGTGCCTGCGAATGTCATGACTGGAAAGAGGGCAGCTTGGCCAGCATTCATGACGAGCGACCTACAATACGCGTCGCTATCGAAATCGCTGCAGGTGCTCGTGGAGGCCTGCCTACAGGTTGATAAAGCGGCAAGGCCCACAGCGGACCAACTGGTTTTGCAGTGCAACGAACTCGAATACTTCAATGGAAAGTGGTTTCACGGACAGGTGAACAACATGCCGAACAACTATTTCGGTTATATTCGCGGACGCGATGCGCAGATTGCTTTCTTTCATCGAGAAAGCACATATGGCCCTCGCTACCCAAAAGTAAACGACAAGGTTGTCTACGCGCTTAGTGATGGCTCACCGCGTCCACGCGCGTTTCCTTTAGTTGTCTGCAAATAGAGCGCGCACCGAAGATGCACGTGAGATTAATTGCGCATTCTCGTTAGCCTGCGCGAGAATGAGTGTTCGTTGGTGGAAAACTAGGAGAAGCATTGTGAACAAAAAGAGAATGAAGTAAATTTGAGCTATGTATGATGTTCGCGCAGTCGCTAACTTCGTTCTAGATATTGCAGAGGCAGACGGCAGAAATGTCTCCAATCTGCATATCAATAAGATTGTGTATTTCCTGCATGCTGACTTTCTGGTTGCGTTTTCCCGCCCATTAGTCACCGCAAAAATTGAAGCATGGACATACGGGCCAGTGTTTCGAGAGCTATATCGCGAGTTTAAAGAATTTGGTGATGCTCCTATCAGTGGACGGGCCCGGTATCTCGATCCAGCGACGGGACGAAAGAAGAATGCAGAGTGGCGGTTCACATTTGATGAAGAGGGCTTTCTGAGGGAGCTTGTGAAGAAATACGTTTCCATGACGCCGGGTGCATTGGTGGCTCAATCTCACATCGAGGGCGGTCCATGGGATCAGACTTGGAACCACGAAACGAAGACGAACGCCTCAATGAAGATTTCGGATGAGGCAATCAAAAGCTGGTACGAAAGGACGGTAAAGCACTAATGGCATTCGACTATTTGAAGCTGCTTGCTAAACTTGACAGGCCACCTGCTGGACCCAACTGGGTGCGTTTCGTTCAAGACGACGTGGCCAGGACTACGAAGTCAATTGTGTCGTTTGTTAAGGGCTCACCTCGTTTTACCTACTCGTCTGGCTATGCTGCGATAAAAGACCGCATTCAGCTCGGAATTAATTTGGAGACGGCACTCGCGGTCGCAACTCGTTCAGGCGCTCCTGCTGGACGTAAGCAGAACGAAGACTTGGTCAAATCGTTCTTTGAGCATGACGAAGCTCGTCACTATGCGATGCACAACTTTATCGAGTTCGAAAGGGAATTGTTTCGCGTCTCGAGAGATGTTTCCGTTCCGGTATCACCGCTGTGTGTAATTCGAGAGCAAGGGCAGTTTGTGCCGTTGTTTGTATGCGGGTGGAGCGAACTCAATCTCACTGATTTTCAGCGGCGGCTGCTTGTAACGATCTGCGAAGACGCCTTCCTCTCCCTTACTGACTATCAAAGCTCTCCTGCCGAGTTTCTGTTTTTTCCTAAAGTGAATGACGGAACCGAGTTGAGGCGGTCAGCCGAAGTTTGGAAACGCGGCGACTATGATCTTTTGGGCGATCAGGATTTGAACGCTGCTGTTGAGATATTTTTACAGTCGCGAGAGCTGGCGCGTCAGATTTTGTTGAAAGAGATGGCGGAAGATATTGAGCGTCGGAGGCGTGAAGGTCCTGCTGCACCTACGCCTCGCCCAAGAGATTTGTTTGACGATTGACGCAACCCATGCAGCGGCACGTTGGTGATGAACGACTGAAAGTGCGCTTGCCGCGGATTGGAATGTGTGCAAGATGGACACGTCAAAGGGGACATTATGTCCCCCCTAGCCATCCCTGGAAGACCGGTTTCTAGGAGACCTGTGCGCGGATATTTGTAGACGTATGGAAACATTGATGATTCAATGCCTTTATCGAGAGATAGAGGTTTGTAATGAGCCGTCGCCGGAT
>NZ_JAQJCG010000036.1:0-32482 GCF_030182565.1 Rhizobium centroccidentale
GAGCAGGCCCTTCCTGACTCCGCGACACCATCATTGTGAGGGACGACCACCAGACCCACAAACCTGGCTGGCGGGCTCCGCCCGTTACGCCATCTAGCTGGCTTCAGCGTGGCGCTCCTGATTTATGCCTTTGATTGTATGAAAGCCCCGTTCCAGTGAACTGCGACGGGGCTTTCGTCTATCCGTCAAAGCGCGCCGTTCTTCGGCGGGATGACGTCGTTCAGGTGATAATTGCCGACGACGTGATATTTCCAGCGAACGGGGTCGTGAAGCGTATGCGTGCGGGCGTTGCGCCAGTGGCGGTCGAGATTGAGGTCGAGCTTCACGGAGGCTGTTCCGGCAAGTTCGAACAGCGTGTTCGTGGCTTCGATGGCTATTTCCGTCGTCAGCACCTTGGCTGCAGCAACGGCCAGTGTCGCCTCGACCACCCGCTTTTCCGTCGTCTCGACCTGCGCGGCATCGACCTTGCGGCCGGCGCGTTCGATGGTCGCAGCCGCCGCTTCCAGCCGGATGGCGATCTGGCCGACCTTGGCGATCGTCAGCGGATCGTCGCTGGCGCGCTCGACGCCGCTATCCATCCAGGGACGCGATCTGGTCTTCACGAAATCAAGCGTCTCGGCGAAGGCAGCCCGGGCAATGCCGAGATCGACGCCGGCATGGATGATCTGGCCGACGGAGCCGATCGTCGTCGGCCGCTCGAAGCCCTTGTGATGAAGGACGACATGGTCGGCATTCACATAGACATTGTTGAGCGCCGTCGTGCCGCTGCCGGTCGTGCGTTGTCCAAAGCCATCCCAATCGTCGATGATTTCGATGCCTTCCGTGCCCTTCGGCACGAAAGCCATGACCAGCTTGTCGGCTTCGTCCAGTGCAAAAACGGTGATCCAATCGGCAAAGAGAACGCCCGTGGAATAGAACTTGCGGCCATTGATACGATAGCCGGGGCCATCGCGGGTGATGCGGGTATTATAGTGCCCGACCGTTTTCGTGCCCCGCTCGGACAAGGCATTGCCGAAACGATCGCCGGCCAATGCGCGGCCGAAGAAGTATCGCTTCTGATCCTCCGAGCCATCGACGCGCAACGCTTCGAGGATATAGAAATGGTTCTGCGGGATCTGCCCGATCGAGCCATCGGCCTCGGCAATGATCGCCGTGATCTCGGCCAGCGCTGCGTTCGAAACATCCAGGCCGCCATACTCTTCGGGGACGGTAATCGCCAGCAGTCCGGATTGTGCCAGCGCATCCATTTCGGCATAGGGGAGCAACCTCTCGCTGTCGCGCTCAGATGCGCTAGCGGCAAAGCGCTCGGCAAGCGCTTGCGCGACTGCCAGCGCCTGTTGTTCAGTCTCCAGTACCGTGGCCTCAGGGTGCGTGGCGTTGATATGGTGTAATTGCGCGTTCATGGGCAGGCTCCGATTTTATTCGCGCCACGATGCCGCATTCGAAGCCAGGCTTCGAGAAAAGGCATTTCATTTTTGGGGATGCGGTCGCGTCTTCATTCCTTTCTCTATAGAATTAATGGTCATTTACAGTCTGGAGCGGTGTGCAGCTAGATGACCGTCGGCAACCTTGGTGGATCAATGACGGCCCTTTCGCCAATCCTCAAAGCGGGCATGCGCCAGCGCAAGCGAGGCGACGAGGGGCGTGAACCCGTGGAATGGCAGGGGTTGACCGGGTTGCAGCGGGATCGGCAGGGCTTCCGCGGTTTCGCCGAGCGCCAGTCTCGCCAGTGTTCGGCCAAGCTGCGTCGTCATGGTGATGCCGCGGCCGTTGCAGCCGATCCCTCCGAAGAAGCCGTCGCCGAAACAATAGAGGCGCGGCAGGAAATCCGGTGTCATGATCGCCGTTCCGGTCCAGACGATCTCCACGCCGGGATGGCGCGACAGGCGGAGTTCGGATACGAGCCGGTCGACGACGGCGCGGCCGACACGCTCGAAGGCGCCGAAGGGATTGATCGCCATGCCGCCGCTGATCAGCCTGTTGTCGCGATCGAGCCGGTAGGTGAAGAGGTTGGAGCGCGTATCGCCGACAGGTCGCCGATTTGGGGCGATCCGCGCAACGGTTTGGGCATCGATCGGCTTCGTCGCCACTTGGTACACCTTTAATGGCACGCCCGTTCGGCCCATGCGCGCGGCTATGCCGCTTGTGAAGGCGTTGGTGGCGAGGATGACGACATCCGTTTCAATTTCATGGTCCGCGAGGCCGACGCGCCAGGTGCCGCCATGTCGCTCGACGCGCTCGACCACACTGTTTTCGCGGATATTGCCGCCGCGCCGCATGACCGCGCTTGCGAGCCCGTAGAGATAATTCAGCGGGTGGAGGGTGCCGCCGGAGTGATCGATCAATCCTCCGGAATAGATCTCCATACCGGTCTCGTTCCGGATGGCGCCGGCATCGAGAAATTCGACTGGACGACCAAGCTCCGTCCAGTCCTTCGCCCGCTGGCGCAGGATCACAGCCATGTCGTCGCCATAAGCGGGCTGCAGCCAACCGGTCTGCGCCGCATCGCATGAAATCTGCTCCTCCGCGATGGTCGCAAAGATCTCGTCGGCGCCCGCACCGACGAGCGACAACAGCGCATCCGCCTTGCCGCGCGGCAGCTTCTGACGGACGGTCGCCGGATCGGCCTTGGCGAAATTGGGCACGACGAAACCGGCATTCATGCCGCTGGCACCCGCGCCCAATCGTCCGGCTTCGAGGACGATGACAGAGCGGCGGGTGCGGGCAAGATGAAGTGCTGCGGTGAGGCCGGTGAAGCCGCCGCCGATCACGACGACGTTTGAGCGGGAAGGCAGGCCGTGGGAAAGTTCAGGGGCAGCGCCGGCTGTCAGCGTCCACAGGGTCGGATTGGTGGGGCGAGCGGCACTGCTGGGCATCAGCGGAGGGTCTCTCAATAACTACGCCAGATAGCTGTCACCATAGATCAGCCGCTGAAGGGATTGTGCCAGGATGATTGCAAGGAGGCGCGCCGAAGGGAGCGCCTCGCCTTTTTGCAATGTAGAGCGCCGCCTACTTGATCTTGTCCTTCAGGGCTGAAACGTCTTCCATCTTCAGCTCGCCGTCGGTGGCGACCTTGCCGTCGGCGATCTTCCAGAGACGGAAGGGGCCGGTGATGTCGCCATACTGATCGAAGGAGACCGGGCCGATGACGCCTTCGTAACGGATCGGCTTGCCTTCCTTGATCAGGCCGAGCGCCTTGGCGAATTCTTCCTTGCCGGCATAGATCGGCGTGCCTTTGGGATCGACGACCTTATAGATGTCATCCTTCAGCTTGGATGTGTCGTCGCCGGCGATCGCCAGCGCGAGACCGACGATCGCGCCGGCGTCATAGGCTCGGTCAGCGGCCGGGTTAGTCGGCTCGATGCCCGAAAAATCCTTGTAGTTCTTGTTGAAATAGTCGGTCGATGGCGTCGGCGTCGTGCCCGAGGAGGTGCCATAGGCGTCCTTCAGATAGTCGGCGCCGACGGAATCGATAAAGTCCGGGCTGTTCATGCCGTCATTGAGCAGAAACTTCTGCGGGCCGCCTTGCGAAATCCAGGTGCGGGCGATGGTCGCGCCATCGACCGGCGTGCTGACAAGATAGAGACCATCGGGATCGCCGCCCATCCCGGCGGTGACTTCCGAAGCATAGCTTGATTGCTTTTCGTTGTAGGGCGTCGTCGAGGCGATCGTGCCGCCGAGCGCCTTATAGGCCTTCGAGAATTCGGCGACCATATTGACGCCGAAATCGTTGTTGACGTGGATGATCGCAAGCTTCTTGAAGCCCTTGTCGATCGCATATTTTGCAGCGGCAATGCCCTGCAGCGAATCCGATGTGATGGTGCGGAAGAAGATGCCGTTGGTCTTGCCGTCGCGGCCGAGCGCCGTCAGCGTCGGCGAGGAAGCGGCCGGCGATACCTGCACGATCTTGGCGGGTGCGGTGACCGAGGTCAGGATCGGGATCGTCACCGAAGAAATGATGCCGCCGATGATGGCCGGTACCTTCTTGACCTGCACGAGCTGGGTCGCGGCATCAACCGCGACATTGCCCTGACTCTGGCTGTCGCGCGTATCCGTCACCAGATCGCAGCCATGGGCGCCGCCGGCGGCGTTGATGTCGCGGAAGGCCATCTCGACGGACTTCGCGCCCGCCTGGCCGTATTCGCCGGCCGGGCCGGTCAGTTCCATCACGAGGCCGACCGTGACCTTGCAGTCCGCGGCATTGGCGGCGCCGGCTGCGGTGAGAAGGGCCAGAGCCGTGGTGATTTGAAATATCGTCTTCTTCATCTTTGTTCCCCTTGTTCGGTCAACGATTTTCATTTCTGTTTTTTAGAACCTGTCAGGTCTCCGGCATCTGCAGCCAGGTTTCATGCAGATGCTGCCATTCGACGCCGTTGGGTGCCGATGAACTTGCGGTGAAAAGCGCGCTCGCCTGACGACGGCTATATTTGCCGGCGCGCGATTGGGCTTCGACATAGGTGAGGACGATCACGTTCTCGGTTTCGAAGCTCGCGCGGATATCCGAAATCTCGATGTTGAAATCGCCGTGAAAGCTTCCTCGGTTTGCCCGGATCAGTTCGATGGTTTCAGCGCGGCCGAAGATACGGCCGGTTGGCGGGATCATGCGAAAAGCATGCCCGAAGGTGCGCTCGCAGCGGCCGAAATCCGTCTTGTCGGCAGTTGCGGCATCATACCAGGCTTCAAAGAAGCGATGAAAATCCAGCACTTCGGCGCTGGCCTTTTGAAAGAGGGGCGATTGCTGGCTCATATCTTCCCCGCATTGAGGTTGTAATGCATGATTGAGCCGTGCCTGCCGGTGCGGTCACGCTCCAGCGTATAGACATCGCCTTCAAGGCCAGGGCTTTGGGCGATGATGCCGGCGATCTGTCGGCGGTCGTCGTCCGAAAGGGCGATATCCATGATCTTGGCATTGGCAAGCGCATGTGCCTGATTGCGGGCGCCGACGATGACGGCGGCGACCTGCGGCTGTTCCAGCACCCAGGTGCTGGCGATCGTGGCGATATCGACGCCATGGCGATCGCCGATAGCCCTCAGCGTATCAAGCAGTGATTGGAACAGCTCCCAGCCGCCGAAATCATCGATGATAAGCTTGTATTTGACGAGCGAGCGGTTCTCGAGCGGCATCTCGGGTTCCGGCTGTCCCAGCCATTTGTCGCTCAGGAAGCCACCAGCCACCGAACCGTAGCAGAGGAACTTCACGTCATTCTCCGCCGCCAGCTTGGCGAGGCTGTTCGATGGCCGCTGATCGAGAACCGAATATTGCAGCTGCTGACTGACAAGCGGAATGCCGGCTTTCAGAATCTCGGCAATATGCGGCGTATCGAAATTGGTCGTGCCGACATTACGCACCTTGCCCTCGCGGCGCATCTCGTCCAGCCAGCTCAAGGCTTCGAGATAGCCGGGCAAGGCGTAATCCCACCAGTGAAACTGGACCAGATCAAGCTGTTCGGTCTTCAGCTTTCGCAACGACTTGTCGACGATCCCTCGTATATAGTCGCGGCTGATGGTTGCCAGTTTCTCGAGATCTGGGACCAGCTTCGTGTGGACCTTCATCGCGCCTGCGGCTTCCGTGCCGCGCTCGTTGCGGAGCCGTTCGCGCGCCTCGCCAATCAGCTCCTCGACGCCCGTATAGATGTCGGCGCAGTCATAGGTGCGGATGCCGACGTCGAACGCGGCGATCAGGTCGGTCACGGCCTGGGCACGATCGATGGTGCCATGTCCTCCTGCAAGCTGCCAGCCGCCGCGGATGACGCGGGAAATCTTGTATCCGGGGCTGAGCTCAAAAGTCTTGGCGGTCATGCGGTTTATTCTCCTTCGGGCAACGGCACGGCCGTTGTTTCGGCATGGCTGAACCGCCGCTTGCCCGTCCTGACGATGCGCAGCCGGCTCGCGCAGTTCGGGTCGGGGCAGGCGATTTCCGCGTCCGAGGTCATCCAGTCATTCTTGTGGGCGGGGCGTTGCTTGGCCGCCAGCAGCGGCAGGACGGCTGAAATGGAGTAAATCGAAAAGCCTTGTCCCGCAGGCAGGGACAGCATTTCGCCCTTGAGTTCGAAATAGTCGCCCGGCTTGGCGCCGCAATAGATCGGCTTGCCCTCTGGAATGACGGCCTCGACCCTGAGGTCGAAGAGCTCGAAACTGTCGTCGCTTGCAGCCGTCATCTCAGATCTCCGCGCGCTCGAAGGTGACGTCGCAGGCTCCGTTACGGCGGATGACGCCGCAGGCCGCCGCGAAGTGCTCGCGCTCCTCGGGGCGCACTTGCGCGACGACGCTGCCGGCAAGCCAGCCGATCGGAAAGAGCAGGCGAGCGCCCTGCCCATAGAACAGGCCGATATCGAAGATCGCATCTGGATTGCCACCCCACATGCGCGGCGGCACGTAGCTCAGCACGATATCGCCGGGCTGCGGCGTGAGCGTTGCATTCTCGGCGGGCAGGGCGTTCGCATAGGAAGCACCCTTCAGATGCGCCGGCGGGATCGGGCATGAGATTTCCGGGCCGGTCCACATGGCGTGAATGCCACCGACCACGCGCGTTTCGCTGAGATAGTTCCAGAAAAAGGCGGCATTGTCTGGCGCCTTGGCTTCCAGCAGAGGTGCCAAGACACTGAGGCCGGAGCGGGGTTCGGAGATCTTGATGGCGCGTTGGCTCATACGGATTGGCCCTTTTTGGCTTCGGCTTCCAGTTTGCTGCGCAGGAAGGTGAACGGCCGGCTGATGTCTGCCACCAGCGCATCGCGAGCGCCCTTTGCATCCTGCGCGGCGATCGCCTTGACGATCGTGCGGTGATAATGGGCGGTATCGACCTCGCCGGCATCCGAGAAGGCATAAATCGCGACACGGATACAGGGGCCGGACTGCAGCCAAAGGCTTTCGATCATCGGGATCAGAACGGCGGAGCCGCAGGCGCGATAGATCTCGAAATGAAAGGCCTGATTGAGCGTCACCTCGCGGTCGACGTCCTTCTTGTGCTTCAGCGCGCGCATCTCGTCCCATTCGCCGAGCATGCTTTCGATGGTCGTAATCTGCCGCGTCGTCATGCGGGTCGCGGCAAGCGCGATTGCCTCGCCCTCGATCAGAATGCGAGCGCGCAGAAGATCGTCCATGCGCTCAAGCGTGATCGGCGGCACGCGGACGGATCGATTGGGAAGGGCTTCTAATGCCTTTTCGGTAATGAGCCGACCCAGTGCCTCGCGCACCGGCATGGTGCTGGTCATCAGCGCGTCGGCAAGACCGCGAATCGTCAGCACCTGGCTCGGCTCGAACAGCCCGCCGATCAGCGCGCGGCGCAGCTCCAGATAGACCCGGTCCTGAACGGTTTCTCGCCCCACTGGCGCAAGCTGTGCGGCAATCGGATCGCTCTTGTCGGCGGTGGCCTTTTGCATTCGAAATCCCTTTTTCGGCTTGCGAAGAGGATTAAAGCTGATTAGCGTGATCAATGCAAGTGTGATCACAAATCAAATAATCAGGGAGCGACAACGATCGCTTCCGGCCAGAGGGATCTCATGAGTACGACAACTGAACGGCATGGGGAGGAAGCCCCGCCTGTTCTGACGGCCCAAAACGTGGTGCGGCGTTTCGGCGGTCTCGTAGCCGTCAACGACGTTTCCTTCCACGTGCGCCAGGGCGAGATTCTCGGCTTGATCGGTCCGAACGGCGCCGGCAAGACGACGATGTTCGACCTTCTGGCCGGCAGTGTTGCACCAAGCAGCGGCGAAATCATTCTGAACGACACCGCGGTGGCTGGCGAGGCTGCGTATCGCAGGATTGGCCGTGGTCTTGGACGCACGTTCCAGATCCCACGACCTTTTCCCAATCTGACGCTTCTCGACAATGTCATGCTGGCCGCTCAGGACCAGACCGGAGAGCGGCTGCTATCGAATTTCCTGCGGCCGTGGAAAGTCGCCGCGCAGGAGAAGGCGGCCCATGCAAAGGCGATGGAGCTGCTCGACCTCGTTCACCTGACGCGTCTCGCACATGAGCCGGCCCGCGTGTTGTCGGGCGGTCAGCGCAAGCTTCTCGAACTTGCTCGCGTCATGATGGCCGATCCGGCCCTCATCCTGCTCGACGAGCCCGCCGCCGGCGTCAACGCCACGCTTCTCGAGACGATCATCGACCGTATTCGCGATATCAACCAGCGCGGTGTCACCTTTCTTCTGATCGAGCACAATATCGATATGGTCACCCGCCTGTGTCACCGCGTGCTTGTGATGGCGAGCGGCCAGCTTCTTTGCGAGGGCACGCCGGAAGAGGTCGCCAGCGATCCGCGCGTCATCGAGGCCTATCTGGGAGGCGCAGCATGAGCGAACCGGTCTTGAGTGTTCGCAATCTGGTTGCCGGTTACGAGCCGGGTGTTTCGATCGTGCGCGGTGCTTCGATTACGGTGGCCGAGAAGGAAATTGTCGTCGTGCTCGGCCCCAATGGTGCCGGAAAATCGAGTTTCATCAAGGCGATTGCCGGTCTGGTTCCGGTTGAAAGCGGCACGGTCGAGCTGGCCGGCAGGGATATTACGAGTACGCCTGCGCACATCATGGTGCGGCTCGGCCTCGCCTTCGTGCCGCAGACGGAAAACGTTTTCCCGCTGATGTCCGTCGAGGACAATCTAAAGGTCGCCGGCGGCATTCTGAAGCCGAAAGACGTGCCTGCTCGCATCGAAGAAATGTATGCGACATTTCCGGATCTTGCCCGCCATCGCCGCATCGCGGCCGGTAATCTTTCCGGAGGGCAGCGGCAGATGCTGGCTGTTGCGCGCGCTCTTATCGTTCACCCGAAGCTTCTCGTGCTCGATGAGCCCTCGGCAGGCCTCTCGCCAAAATTCGTTTCGATGGTCTTCGACATGCTGACCGAAATCCGCAAATCCGGCGTCACCATTCTGCTGGTCGAGCAGAATGCCAAGGCGGCGCTTGCGATTGGCGATCGCGCCTATGTCCTCGTCGAGGGCAAGGACAGGCATGAAGGCGTGGCTTCCGAGCTTTGGAACGATCCCGTCGTCGCCGAACTCTATCTCGGCCAGCGACCTGAGACTTCGGCAAAGGGGGGTGCGGCATGAACCTGCAATTCATCGTCGACGGATTGCTGACGGGCTCGATGATCGGCCTTGGCGCTATCGGCGTGACGCTCACCTATTCGATCCTGCGCTTTTCCAATTTCGCACATGGCGATTTCATGGCTTGGGGCACCTATGCGACGCTTGCTGTGGTCAGTGCGATCGGCGCTGTATTCGGCAAGGTCGCACCCATCGGCCCGCTCTCATTCGGCTGGCCACTGATCGTGGCGGTGATCGTGGCGATGGGCTTTACGGGCGTCCTTGCCCTTGCACTCGACAAGGTGCTGTTTGCGAGACTACGCGCCAAGGGCCAGTCGATCATCGTCGTCATGGCGAGCTTCGGCGCATCCATGGCGCTGCGCAGCCTGCTCGAATTCCTCTTCACGTCGCGTCCGACCTATTTCAGCCGCGCGATCCAGATCGCCATGCCGATAGGTTTCGGCATTCGCATCACGCCCGATCAGATCGCCCTTTTGATCGTCACGGCACTTTTGGTCTTCGGCGTTCATATGCTGATGACGAGGACGCAGACAGGGCGCTCCATGCAGGCGCTGAGCCAAAATCCGGCGCTTGCCCGTGTCGTCGGCATCGATGTCTCCAAAGTCGTGCGCGTCACATGGTTGATCGGCGGAGGGCTCGCCTGCGTTGCCGGCGTCATGATCGGCATTCTCGTACAGATCCGTCCGCTGATGGGTTTCGACATGCTGCTGCCGATGTTTGCCGCCGCTATTCTCGGCGGTATCGGCAGCGTGCCGGGCGCGGTTCTCGGTGGCCTGATCATCGGCCTTGCCGAAGCGGCTGCAGTTCAGCTTGTCGGCGCGGAGTGGCGTGCCGCCATCTCGTTCATCATCCTGATGGCGGTGCTGTTCATCCGGCCGATCGGCCTTTTCGGAGTGAGGGAGCGATGATGGACATTATTGGCTATGCCGCTTTCTTCCTGACGACCGCGTTGATCTTTTCCTTCATCACGCTCGGCTTGAACCTGCAATGGGGCTTGACCGGTCTCTTCAATGTCGGGCTCGCCGGCTTTGTAGCGATCGGCGCCTATACCTCGGCCCTGCTGACGACGCCCGATACGGCCGGGCGGTTCGGCGGGTTCGATCTGCCGATCCTCGTCGGCTGGCTCGGCGCAATGATTATCGCCGGTCTTGCCGCCGCCATCATCGGTGTGGCGACGCTCCGACTGAAATCCGATTATCTGGCGATCACAACCTTCGGCGTAGCCGTCGTCGTCCAGCTCGTGGCGCTGAATGCGCAGAAACTGACCGGTGGCCCCTTTGGTATCGGCTTCATTCCGCGCCCATTTTCGAACCTCGCCGAAACGCCGCTTCTTTTCAATTTGGCCAATCTCGGCATCGTGGTCGTCGCATTGCTGATCGTTTATTTTGCGCTGGAGCATCTTGTAAAAAGCCCCTGGGGACGTGTTCTCAAGGCGCTGCGTGAGGACGAGCGTGCCGCCATTTCTCTCGGCAAGAGCGCTCGCTTCTATCGCGTACAGGCCTTTGCCGTCGGTGGTGCGGTCATGGGATTGGCCGGTGCCATGCAGGCGCATTTCATCGGCTTCATCGCGCCGGACAACTACCTTCCGATCCTGACCTTTCAGGTCTGGGTCATGCTGATTGTCGGCGGTTCTGGCAGCAACAAGGGCGCTGTCATGGGCAGCGTTCTGGTCTGGGCGATCTGGGCCGGTTCCGGTGCGCTGACGAGTATCCTCTTTTCGCCCGAACAGCAGGCTCGTGCGGCATCGCTGCAGATCGTGGCGATCGGCGTCATGCTTTGCATCATCCTGCTGGTGCGACCGGGCGGCCTCTTTGGCGATATCCCGAAGCGTCGTTCAGCGATCGCGCCGCAATCGAAATCTGTCGCGGACGAGGGTAGCGCCGCGTCTTAGCAGCGGGCTTTGCCGATCGGATCGGTATTCGATGCTGTATGGGGTTTTGCGTTCTGCCGAGGCAGATAATGACGTACCGGCCGTGGACGACCGGTACGCAGTTCATCTCAGGAAGCCAGACGACGCGCAGGCTGAGCGGAAATAGGCTTGGCGGGAACCCGCAAAGGGCGTTTCGCGGCGACTGGCAACTTACGTGCCGTGCTGGTTTTCGGGGTTCCCAGCCAGCGAAGAATCGCATCGAAGCCGGGCTGGGCCGCACGCTTCAGTTCCGGGCTCATTTCCTCGTCCATTCCGCAGAGCGAGGCAATTTCCTGGAAGTCGACACGTCCTGCCCGAAGGGGAGGCCGCGACTGGAAAACGATCAGGCCGATCATGAAGCCTTTGATATTCTCGAAGCTACGCGGCTGAAGCAGCGGCTTGAGCCGCATATCGCAAAAATCCGAAATCTTGCGCTGGAAAACGTCAGAGGCAGAGCTTTTCTTTATGGGCATTATTCATTCCTTGCAGGCGACATCATCCAAAGGTCGGGGTGTGGCCCGCTAAAGCACGCAGGTTAACGAAGCGCAAACAACCGACCGATTGGCCGCTTTCAATTCTACGATACGCCGCCATTTGGCAAGTGAAAGATCGATCACGCTTCGCTCAGCACCGTTTCCGGCACGAGGCGGCGAAAAGAGATCAGAAGTCTTGCCGTCGAGCCATCAAGACCATGAAAAAACTGTAACTTGCCTCCCGTGTCATTGAGAGCGACATTTTCCCTGCGCCGGAACTATGAGGTGAAAGACATGTCAGTCTTGGAAATGCTGGTCAGACGCCGGATGCAGGAAGAATATGCCAAGGGTACATCGCCCGAGCGCATCACCCGGCTCCTGCAGGAATTCTTAAACGGGGCAGAGGCTTCCCAAGCCGATGCACTGCGTTCGGCAGAGTATGCTGATGAATTCAAGATTGCAGATAGTTAGACTGTGACCTTCAAGATGAGGCAAGGCGCTGTTTTACAGGAAGTTTTACAACGCTTTGCTCATTTTCTCGGGCTTTCCGATCTGGCCGCCCGCATCCGCGGGCTTCGTTCAGCAGGCGAATGGCTCCGCGTGTGGCGGAGTCCAGGCTTGCATAGCGCCGATGATCTCGTCCGTTCACTCCCTCTCCGCTATTCATTCCGCTCGGATGCGAATTGAGAGACCAGTGGTTTAAAATCCGATTTCCGCGGTTCCCCTGAGGCCCGGCAAAATGCAGGTCACGCTCATGGTGCCTGTGACGGCTGCCTTTCCCGACGAATGACGTCCGTTTCCGGTCCTGCCAGAGCGGTTCAGCCTGTCACGGAATATCTGAACCGCTCCAGCTCTTTGTTTTCAAGCAATTCCAGGCTGAGCCACGCAAGGCCGGAGCGCGATCAGAGCACGACGACCTTCGTTCCCACGCCGACCCGGCCATAGAGATCCATGACATCCGGATTTGCCATGCGGATGCAGCCGGACGACACCGCCTTACCGATCGAGTTCGGCTCATTGGTGCCGTGGATGCGGTAGAGGGTGGAACCGAGATAGAGTGCTCTCGCTCCGAGGGGATTATTGAGGCCACCTTCCATGTGGTCAGGCAATTCTGGACGGCGAGCGATCATTTCCTTGGGCGGCGTCCAATCGGGCCACTCCGCCTTGCGGCTGATCGTCTCGGTTCCCTTCCAGGCGAAGCCTTGCTTGCCGACGCCGATGCCGTATTTGAGGGCAGTTCCGTCGTTGAGCACGAGATAGAGGCGCTTTTCCTTGGTGGAGATAACGATTGTGCCGGGATCGTAGCCGGAGAAGCGCACAACGCTGCGCGGGATCGGCGACTGCGCCAGACTGGCCCGCTTGTCATCCTTGAGGCCCGGACTGAATTGGGGAGACACGGCATTCCGATCGATCGAAGCCTGGCGCTGTGGGCGAGGGGGTGGCGGGAAATTGCCGTCCTCATCGTCATAGTCGCTGTAAGGATCACCCCGATAGTAATAGCCATCGTCGAGGCGTGGATCGTCGCGATAGCGCGGTGGCGCCTCCCGCGAATAGCGCGGAGCAACATAGCCGCCATCCAGATCGTCGCCGTAATCCGGAAGATATCTCCATTCCTGCGCATGCGCGGCGGCGCCTGCCATCAGTAAAGCCAGAGCGGGCAAAAGAACAAATTTTTTAGTCTTCACGTGATAACCATATTTCCCGAAGAATGCATCGGATTGCACCCCGCGCGGGCGAGGCATGCGTGCTGCAGACAATTCCGGAAACGGCGGGCGTAATTGTGGCAGCGGCGATTGAAAATCGTGATTTTCCGACCTGTTTTGAGGTCCTGGCAGAGATGCGCAAACGGGTGGCCACACTAAGCGTTTCTGTCATCGGCCCGAAAGATCGGATGATTACTTGGCAGAAACTGCCAATTTCGACCAAGCGGGATCACTGGAAGGGTCCGTCGACCAGAACTGGATATCCGCGAAGTCAACTGATTGCACGACACCAGGAAGAGTGTCCCTATAGATCCCAAAGCGAGGTTGAACGTCGATGAATGGGCGGCCGTCTTCATGCCGCACACCGTGATCGAGAAAGCCGAGACGCCCCTTATAGGAGGGGTCGCAGGCGCGTCCGTTGAGATAGACCTGTATGGCGCTTGCACCCTCCTGCAAGCTCGGCTTCAGCATCACATTCACGTCATTCCAGTCACCCACATTAAGATGCCAGGGGCCACAGATTATCTTGGATTGACCGGTGTTGCAGTCAGCGCTCTCCCGCACCTTGGCAACGAAGTTTGCCCCTGTCTCCGATGGTATGGCCTCGATTTTGAACAATGGATTTGCCGCTTGGCAAGCTCCAAGAGGCTTGGTCTCTTCCGTTGGAATATTTTGTTTCACCTGATGAATTACGGTGCGGTTGCCCAGCCCCCGCCAAGGGGCTTCGAGCCGGAAGGCAAAATGGTACCACGTCGGCTCATCGAATTTGATAACCTCTTTCTTGATTTGAATCTCTACCCGTTCAGTCGGTACATCGCCGACACTCTGATCGGGAGCATCGCCGGGATGCACCGAGATACGCAATATCGGCCTGGAAGGGGATGAGAGATCGCAAACGATGCGCGATCTCCATGAGCCAGGGTCCAGCCTGCTGCTGATCCGCCAGAGCTTCGATGGATGTTCGCCGTCAACAGTGCATAGGTCGGCAAAGCTGCCCGACAGAGGGGCCGCTGCTTCCTGTGCGATGGCGTGTGATCCGTTCAAAGCACCCAGGCATGATAAAACGAAGGCAAGCTGTGGCGTTCTCGAGGTCATCATCGTCGGTCTTTTCCGAAAGACAGGACAGGGTCTGAGAAATAGCGGCTCCAGCCAGCTTTCTTGACCAAAGATATTGGTTGCAAAGCCTCAATTCATTTCTATCGGCCGAAAATTGTGGGTCAAGAGTGTTTCGATCGGCAATCTTACGCCGTTCGCTGCACGGATGGATGGGCGCCAAAATGCCATGCTCGAGAAAGCGCCTAAGGATTTGCGGGCGTCGCGGAGCTTGAGATCAGCCATTGCTGGCTTCTTTTTTACCGTTGGGTATGGCCCTATCAGCATTGCCCGTGCCTTGCGGGCTCATCGGCCCGGGGGGCTGTTTTTCCGTAGCCGCCGAAGATGAGGCTGGCGGCACCGATCAAGCCGGCATGGCGCCCGAGCTGTGCCGCAACGATCGGCACGTTGCGATAGGCGGGCATGGCGCGCTCGCGAATCGTCGCCGCCATTTGATCGTGCAGAAGATCGAAGCCATGCGAAATTCCTCCGCCCATGACGAGCATGTCGGGCGAGTAGAGGTGAAGCAGGTTCGTAAAGCCTATCCCCAGCCACCGCGCCTCGGTAGCCAGCAGCGCGAGTGCATCGGCGTCACCTATTCGTGCAGCTTCGACGACATGTCGTCCGGTCACATCGGCATCGGCGGCGAGCTTGCGCAGCACCGATCCGTCTGACGGCCTGGTGCGGGCCGTTGCCCGCCTGCCGAGCGCCGTGCCGGAGGCGACGGCCTCGAAGCAGCCGACTGCGCCGCAAAAGCAACGCTCGCCCTCGCTCGTGATCGTCATGTGGCCGATCTCGGCAGCCAGGCCCCGTCTCCCGTGCAGGATCCGGCCATCGGCAATCACGCCGCCGCCGATGCCGGTCGATACCGTGACGAACACCATCGATTCCGCCCCGCGGCCGGCGCCGTAGCGCCATTCGCCGAGCGCTGCCGCATTCGCGTCGTTTTCGAGCCGCACGGGCAGCTGAAAATGGTTTTGGAGAATCTCCGCCAGCGGAACCTCGTGCCATCCGACGAGCGTCGGGGCGGCAATGACGACACCGGCGTCCGGATCGAGCGGGCCGGGCGCGCCGATCCCGATCCCGATCGGCGAAAGACCAGGCGTTTCGGCCAGCACCGTTTCGGCCAGCTGCTCGATCTGGCGGATGACGGCGGCGGGGCCACCGGCCGCATCCGTCGACAGCGACGAGAACGACAATAGGCATCCCGCATCATCGATAAGCGCGGCGCGAAGCTCCGTTCCACCGAGATCGAATGCAAGAGCGACCTTTTTCACGAAATTCGGCTCTCCAACCCATGCAGCCAGGCAATACGGTCGCCAAGGTTTTTGTCGCCGAATGCCAGCGACCCGAGAACGACGGTCTGCGCTCCGGCCTGGCGCAGAAGCGGCACTGTTTGTTCGCGAATGCCGCCATCGGCTGCGAGGATTACCTGATTCTCGCGGCCTGCTTTCTTAAGGAGGGAACGCGCCTCGAGCAGCCGGTCGCATGCCTTTTCGGAAAGGCTTTGTCCCTTGACGCCGATCGAGGTTCCGAGCAGCGTCACGAAGGCGACATGATCGATGAAAGGTTCGATCGCCGAAACGGGCGTTTCCAGCCGCAGCACTACGCCGGCTTCGGCCCCCAGTTCTTTGGCAAGCGCAATTGCGCGCAAGCCTGCATCGCCGTTTTCGGCGTGGACGCTGATCAAATCCGCGCCCGCTTCTATGAACTGCCGCGTCTGCTCCTCGACGATTTCAGCCTCGACCATGAGATGGACGTGGATCGGCTTGGCGGTCGACTTGGCGATACGGGCAACGAAATCCGGAAAAAACAGGAAGCCCGGCGTAAAGCGCGCATCTGCGACATCGATGTGATGCAGGTCCACATAAGGCTCTATACGTCTGAGATCGGTCTCCATATTCGCAAGATCTGCCGACCAGAGCGAAAACTCGCCGAGAAGCCTGTTGCGGGGAAGCGCTGCGATGGCCGCCGGGCCGGAAAGGGGTCTGGACGTCATGATGGAACGAAGCTCCGGAGTGTTTTGGATGCGAAAAAATGTGCGATGGCGTCTTGGACCTCAGCAAAATGCCTGTTTTTGTCGACAGCCTTGGCGGTAACTTCGACAAAGCTTGCGCCTGGAATGACATTGGCGAGCGTCTGCGCGCAGGAGAGCGGATGGATCGCATCCTGATGGTTGCCGATAACGAGGGTGGGCATAGCAAGAGCGGCTGCGGCTGCCTGCGGCACATCCGGCCCGTCTGACGCTATGTCAGCCAGTACCGACGCAAAAGCGACGGCGTCCGGTCTGTCGAAATAACCAAGCAGGGAAGAGAAGTTGTCCGGTGCCTCCGAGGCGAACCATCGTCCGGTTTCAGAGGCGATAAAGCGCCTTTTGGCCTCCTCGATCGGATGGGAATGGATCAGAGCAGCCACAGTGCGGATCGGCGCGAGATTGCCCGGCGATGCCTCGAAGGTCCAGGCGGGCCGCACGAGAACGAGCCCGGCGATCCGTTGGGCATGATGATGGGCAAGGTGCAGGGCAATGGCCGCTCCCATCGAAATGCCGCCGATGATGAAGCGATCGAACCCGTATTCGGTGGCCGCGGCCAGAACGTCCTCGGCGAACATACGGATCGAAAAGGGCCGCGCATTGCCGAGCGAGGATGTGCCGTGCCCACGGCATTCCAGAGTCAGTCGGTGAATGGCCGAGGTGGGGACATTCTGCGCCACCTGCGCCTCATCGCCACCCAGGCCGTGTTGGAAGACGACCGGAAGTCCTTTCCCAGTCTCGTAGACGGCAAGCTCTGTATCATCGCGCTTGAACCATTTCTTGCCCATCAGATCAGCGCCTTGAGAAAGCCGGCAACGCCGGGTGCTTCGGAAGCCGAAAGACCATGCGTCACGAGCGGACCTTCGAAATTCACGGAGCGCAGCCGCGTGATGAAATCGGCAAAATCCACCACGCCTTGCCCGGCAGTTGCAAAGCGGCCGTCGCTATAACGATCCTTGGCGTGCGCCAGGGCGATATGACCGGCGGAGATTTCGACGGCCTCTGCGACGATCGCCCGCGCCTGTGCCGGTGTCGCCTGTTCGAAGAGATTGGCCGGATCAAGCACGATGCGCAGCCGCGCCGATCCCATCTCGTCAATGAGCCGCCGGGCGTCGCGTGCCGAGGTGACGATATTGGCCTGCTCCGGCTCGATGCCGAGATCAACGCTATGCCCTTCCGCCAGCTCCAGGGCCTTCGATATCTCCGCCGCCATGTCGGCCCAGGCGGAGGGATCGCCATTGTCGGGATGATGGGCCCATTGGTCGTTCGGGTCGCGCGTTCCGGTGCAAAGCGTCACCAACGGAATCGAGAGTGCGGCCGCCGTTTCGATGACGACCGCGAGCTGGGCGAGGCCCGCCCGGCGAATGGCAATATCGGGGTGAGCCATGTTGTAGGTGCCCGACAGAGCAGCGAGCGAGATACCCGTCGCCTCGACGGCCGCCCGGATCGCTGCGATCGCTTCTTCCGAAACGGCATCGGGCATGGACGCGAGACCGCAGCAAGCGAGATTGAACTGAGCGCATGTGTAACCGCTGTCGCGCACTGCCGAGAGAACTCCGAGCGGCTCGGTTCCGGGAAAGGTCTTGGCGAAGATACCGATCTGCATCAGACCGCTCCCGTGACCGATGCAAGTTCGACGCGCTCGCCCCGCTCCACCGATCGTGCGATCGCCACCATCGCGCGGATCGAGGCCAGACCGTCCTCGACATTGGCGCCGCGCATCGGCGCGCCCTTCAGTGCGCTATCGGCGAGCCCCTCCAGCTGCCGGCGGAAGAAATGGCCGTCTGCGCCGAGCGGCTTCCGGCTCGTCGCATCCTTCTCGTGGAAGATTTCCACTTCGCTCGAGCGGAAGTACCAGGGATTGAAGGTCTTTGCGAGAACCGAGCCGTTCTCGCCGTAAAGCTGGAAGCCCTCGTGCCAATCCATGCGCACGGCAACCGTCAGGTCCAGATGGCCGAGGGCACCATTGGCAAACTCGGTCTCCACGAACCAGCAATACGCGCCGGCGCGTTCCAGAAGCCGGGCACGAACGGCAACGATGTCGCCGCAGAAGAAGCGCGCGGTATCGACCAGATGCGAGCCATGGGCCAGCATGAAATATTGCCGGAGATCGGCCTTGGGATTGCCTGATGGCTTGCGCGCAAGTTTGCTGGTGACGGGCAAGGGCTGCACCGCATCCGTATTGGTATAGCGGTGGGTGGAATCGCAATACCACGCCTTCATCGCAAAGATCTGGCCTATATCGCCGCGCACGAAATCGCGGGCCGCCTCGAGTGCCGGATCGAAGCGCTTCATATGGCCGACCTGCAGGATCTTGCCGGACCGGCGCACGGCCTCGGCAAGCTGCTGCCCTTCCTCGACCGACACGCCGATCGGTTTTTCGCAGAGCACATGCTTTCCGGCTTCCAGCGCCTTAATGGACATCGGCACATGATAGGCGTCGGACGTCGCGACGATCACGGCCTCCAGATCCGGATCGGCAAGCATGGCATCGTAATTGTCGTACATCTTCTGCGGCTCATAGGTCGCGCCCATGCGGGCAAGAAGATCGGGCGCCGCGTCGCAGATCGCGTAGAGATCGGCATTCCTCGCCTTAACGCAGGATTCCAGGTGCGCGAACTGCGCGATCGGACCGCAGCCGAGGACTCCGACGCGAAGACGGCGACTTTCCTTTTCGATCATGGTTCTCTTCCTTATGCGCCGTAGCCGCGCATGGTTTGGCGATTGGCTTTGACCGCGGCGGCGGGATCGGCGGCGGCCGTCTCGGATTCCTCCTCCAGCACCAGCCAGCCGTTGAAGTGTGGAGCGGCGGAGACAAGCTCGATCACGGCCGGGGTATCGAGAACCCCCTTGCCGAGCATCGCCCATCGGCCCTGCGCGTCAACATCCTTCAGATGCAGGTAACGAATACGGTCCTGATAGGTGCGCATCGTGTCAAGCATGTCGGCATGCCCCCGCAGGATATGACCGGTATCCGGCACCCAGCCGACTAGGCTCGGGTCGAGCAAAGCGAAGATGCGGTCGTAATCGGCCCGGTCGAATAATAGCGTATTGTGATGAGAGCTGGGATGCACGGCGACCTCGATGCCGGCGGCCTTGCCCAGCTCTCCGGCGCGATTGTAGAACTCGCCGGCAATGGCGAACTTCTCGTCCCGTGGGCCATCGGAAACGACAGTTGCCGAGCCGATGGAAACGAGTGCACCCGGAAAATGCGCGGCATAATCGATCCAGCGCTTGGCCGTCGCAAGATCGTCCTTCAGCGCGTCGGCCACCGTAAAGCCGCTCTTCGAGCCGAAGGCGAAGGAGACGAGCGTCAGGCCGCGATCCCTCAATGCATTCGCGAAGGCATGCGGGTCTGCGCCATAGCGGCCGATCATCGTATCGGTGATTTCGATGCCGGAGTAACCGCCGGCGGAAATCGCAGAGAGCAGATCATCAGCCGTTCCTGTCCAGGCATTGCCGAGCATTTCCCATGTAAACGTCTGGCAGCCGACTTTTATGTCCTTGCGCATTCCCGTTATTCCTTGATTCCGCCTTGGGTCAGGCCTTCGATGATGTGTCGTTGGAAGAAGAGCACCAAAATGATGAGCGGTATGGTGACGACAGCCGATGCGGCGGCGATGTCTCCCCAGGGCACATAATATTGGTTGGTGAAATTGGCGATGCCGACCGGGATCGTCTGGCTGTCGCTGTCCGAGGTGAAGGCCAGCGCAAACAGGAACTCGTTCCAGGCGGTGATGAAGGCAAGCAGACCCGTCGTGACCAGGCTCGGCAATGACATCGGCAGGATGATATGCCAGAGCAGGCCGATCGGACCGACACCGTCGATGCGGGCCGCCTCGTCGATCTCGCGCGGCAGCGTCTCGAAATAGCCGAATAGGACCCAGGTCACCAGCGGCAGTCCCAGAGCGAGATAGGTGATGATCAGCGCCGTATAGGTATCGAGCAGCCCGAGATCGGAGGCGATGAGATAGAGAGGTCCGACGAGGGCGATCTGCGGAAACATCGATACCGAAAGGATGACCGTCAGGATACCGAAGCGTCCCCTCACATCGAGGCGCGACAGCGAAAAGGCCGCGAGCGAGCCGACGATCAGACAAAGAGCGGTGGTCGCAAGGGAAACGACGAGCGAATTCAGCACATAGTGATGCAGGCCTTTTTCGACAAAGGCATTGTAGTAATGCTCCAGCGTGAACGGGTGCGGTATGAGCGAGGGCGTGCCTTCAGTCAGGGCCTTGTCGAGCTGGAGCGATGTCGAAAATTGCCAGATGAACGGGCCGGCGGACCAGATGAGGATGAACAGGGCGCCGAGATAGATGAGGATGTTTTGGAAGACTGAGCGCTCTCCGTTCACGTCGTCCTCCTGATCTGGCGCACGAGGAAGATGCAGAAGCCGATGGCGATCAGCCCCTCGGTGAGGAACATGGCGGTCGAGACTGCCGAGCCGTAGCCGAACTGCAGCGTCGAAAAGAGCACCTTGTAGGACAGCGTTGAAAGGGTCTCGGTGGAATCGGCCGGGCCGCCACCCGTCAGCACATAGACGAGGTCGAAGACGCGGAAGGCATCGAGCGCACGGAAGAGCCCGGCTATCAACAGTGTCGGCATCAGGAGCGGCAGGCGGACATGCCAGAAGATCGTGCAGGCTCTCGCACCGTCCATGCGTGCCGCTTCGATCAGCGATTTCGGAACGGTCTGCAGCCCCGTCAGCAAAAGAAGCGCCATGAATGGCGTGGTCTTCCACACATCGGCAAGGATGATCGTCGTCAGCGCCGTATCGGGGGAACCATACCAGTTGACGTTCTGGTCAATCAGTCCGGCATGCAGAAGGATGAAATTGATGATTCCGTGCTGGCCGTCGAAGAGCCAGCCGAACATTTTCGAGGTTACCACAGTCGGCATGGCCCAGGGCACGAGCATGGCGGCGCGGACCATGCCCCGGCCGGCGAAGGTCTCGCAAAGGATCAAAGCCATTGCCAGGCCGATGAAGGTCTCGAGCAAGGTCGAGATCAGGGTAAACCAGATCGTATGCCACCAGGCATTCCAGAACGGCGGATCGGACAGCAGCTGCACATAATTGGCGATGCCGACGAAATCATTGTCCTGGGTGATCAGCGAGCGGTTGGTGAAGGACAGATAGATGCCGTTGACGATCGGATAGAAAGACACCGATGCCAGCGAGAGAAATGCCGGCAGCAGCAACAGCCAGGGCCAGAGAGCGCTTGACAGCGCCCTCGACTTGCCTGGGGTTTGCTCGGAGATGGCAGCCGTCATCGTTACTGCCATTTCAGCCGACGATCTTGTTGATCTGGGCCGCGGCGGCCTGAAGCTCCGCCTTGACGTTGCCGCTGACCAGCGCCTTCGAGATGCTGGACTGCAGCGCCAGCGTTACCTTGGCATATTGCGGCGTGATCGGCCGCGGCGTGGCGCCGGTGAAGACGCTTTGAAGGCTCGCCATGAACGGCTGCTCGGCCTTCAGCTTCGCATCCTGGAAGATGGCGGGCCGCGAGGGCGCAAGGCCGAAATTAAGGGCAAGCCGGGTTTGGGTTTCCGGCGAAGACATCCAGGTCAGGAATTCGATCGCAGCTTCCCGCTTCTTGGAGTTGGCGTTGACGCCCAGTTGATAACCGCCAAGGCAGGCCGAGCTCTTGCCGCCGGCAAAATGCGGCAGCGGCGCGACAGCCACCTTGTCGACGACATGCGAGGCCTTCGGATCCTGCGCGATCGGATAGACATAGGACCAGTTGCGCATGAACATCGCCTCGCTCGACGTAAACGGCTGGCGAGAGGGTTCCTCGTCCCAGGAAAGCACGTTCTGAGGGCTGATCTTCGTCTTGTTGATGGTGTCATACAGGAACTGGATCGCGGCAACGGCGGCATCGTCGCCGATGACGGAAGACTTTCCGTCTGCCGACAGGATGGAGCCGCCGTTGGATGCGATGATTTCCACTGCATCACAGACCAGAACCTCGGCCTGCTTGCCCTGCCAGAGATAACCGAATTTGGCGTCACCGGCCTTCTGCGCCTCTGCCGCCATCGTCGCCATGTCGGCCCAGGTTTCCGGCACCTTGCCGCCGTGTTTTTCCACCAGATCCTTGCGATAGTAGAACATGCCGGAATCGACGAACCATGGCAGTGCTGTCAGTTTGCCGCCATAGGTGCAGGCTGCCACCGTACCGGGGAAATAATCGGCGCGCTTGTCTTTCGGAAAATACTCGTCAAGCGGCAGCGCCCAGCCGGCAGAGGCAAAGCCCGCGATCCAGATGACGTCCTGGCTGAAGACATCGGGCGTTCCGTTGCGGCGGGCGAGCTGCTGGACGAGGCCTTGATAGACTTCCGTCGACGAGCTCGGCGGCGGCAGTTCGATGAACTTGACGGCGATGCGGCTTTGCGACTCGTTGAATGCCTTGACGAGATCGCCGAGCCCTTCTTTGCCGAAGAAGCTGGCACTGGCAAAGCTGATTTCCGTCCGATCCGCGGCGCGGGCCGGGCGGATACCGAGGCCTGAGGCAACACCAAGTGTTGCCGTACCGATGGCGGCGCCGGCGGCACCCAACAGCAGCTGACGACGATCAAGCATTATCGATTGTCCGGCACCCTTGGCGTGAGCCGGCGTCTTCTTGATATCTGTCATGTTTCCCTCCCAGGAAGACTGGCGACCTCCAAACCTCCGCGCCAGTATTCGCATATGTTTTATAAAAATTTGTCGCGCGTCAAGAAATAAGATGCTTTAAATCAACCCGGGAGTCATCGTTCGGATGCGCCGAAGCGCGGCGAACAGATGCGGTAGATCAGGGAGGATTGAGTAATATGGCTGGTAATTCAAAAGCTAAGCTTGGCATTGGCGTCATCGGCTGCGGCAACATCTCGATGACGTATCTGCGCAATGCAGCGCTGTTTGCCGGTGTCGAATTGCGGGCTTGCGCCGATATATCCGCCGATGTTGCCGCGCTGCGTGCCCGGGAATATGGCATTCGTGCCTTGAGCGTCGACCAATTGCTGGCCGATCCCGAAGTCGACCTCGTGCTGAACCTCACCGTTCCCGCCGTCCATTTCGACGTGACGATGTCGGCCCTATCCGCCGGCAAGCATGTCTTCACGGAAAAGCCGCTTGCAACCTCGGCGGCCGATGGCCGCATTCTTGTGGCGGAGGCGAAGCGGCGCGGATTGCAACTGGGGTCGGCGCCTGACACCTTTCTCGGCGCGGCCGGTCGCCGGGCGCGGCGCCTGATGGATGAGGGCGCGATCGGCCGTCCCGTGAGCGGCACTGCCTTCATGATGGGACGCGGCATGGAGCACTGGCACCCCAATCCGCAATTCTATTATCAGCCTGGCGGCGGCCCGGTCTTCGATATGGGGCCTTATTATCTGACCATGATGGTGAATCTGCTCGGCCCGGTCGCTCGGGTCATGGCAATGGCGACGAAAGGTCAGGAAGAGCGCCTGATCACCGCCGATGGTCCATTCAAGAACACGCGCTTCAAGGTCGGAACGCCCACAAACATCCTGTCGCTTCTGGAGTTCCAATCCGGCGCGACCGTGAATTTCGGCGCCTCCTGGGACGTCTTTCGTCATTCCAATCATCCAATCGAGCTGCACGGCACCGAAGGCTCGCTGCGTTTGCCCGATCCGGACACATTCGGCGGAACGGTGTCGCTGTCGGAGCGGGGCGCCGATTGGCGCGATTTTGAAAGCGAAGGCGAACTTTACGGCGCAAGGAACTGGCCATTCAATGCACCGGATCGGGCGAATTACCGCATGCTCGGTGTCGCCGACCTTGCACGAGGGCTTGAAGAGGGCAGGTCGCCCCGCGCGTCGGGAGAGCTGGCCCTTCACGTCCTTGAGATCATGGAGGCCATTCTTCAGTCGGGGGAAAGTCGGCAGTCGGTCAGCATCGGCGCGCAATTCACTCCGTCACCGCGCCTTGACGAAGGCGAAGCACGCAGCCTTCTCGCCTGATCGCTGCAGAGAGGGGATAATCGAATGGAAAAGCTGGATGAAAGCGCGCGGCGCGTTCTCGCTATCACCGGCCGGTCGAGCGGCCGGCCATTCGAAGCCGGTACGCCTCAGCAGGCGCGCATCGATTATGATGCGACTTGCCCGACGCTCCAGGGCGCAAAAGAGGCTGTCGCGTCGGTGGAAGATCGTCAGATCGCCGGTCCGAATGGGCCGATCGCCTTGCGCATCTATCGCGGCATCGGCGCTCCTTTGAAGGGTGGTTCGGGTCTCATCTATCTTCACGGCGGCGGCTGGGTGATCGGCAATCTCGAATCGCACGACGAAATCTGCCGATGGTTCGCCAATATTGCCAGATGCACTGTCATCTGCCCGGACTATCGCCTGGCGCCGGAACACAAGTTCCCCGCCGGAGTGACCGATTGCGCTGCGACTTTGGCATTCGTCGTGAAATCGGCGACAGATCTCGGCATCGATCCCGCGCGGATCGCCGTTGCCGGCGATAGCGCCGGCGGCAATCTGGCCGCCGTTCTGGCATTGATGTCGCGCGGCGGCGAGGCCCCGCCGATTGCGGCCCAGCTGCTCATCTATCCCAACACCGACGCCGCACAGATAGCTGATAGCTATAGCCGCTATGCCGAGGGCTTCGGCTTGACTGCCGCTACGATGAGATGGTTTCGCGACCATTACGTCCGCACCACAGCCGATATTGCTAATTGGAGGGTCTCGCCGTTGGGGACCGAAACGCTTGCCGGAGTGGCGCCGGCCTTCGTTGCAACGGCCGGTCACGACATTCTGGTCGACGAAGGCATGGCCTACGCCAGGCGGCTGCGGGAAGAAGGCGTGCATGTGGTGCATCGCCATTGGCCGGGGCAGATCCATGGCTTCGTGTCGATGGGGAGATATGTGGCAGAGGCCCGGCAGGCCGTGGACGCAGCCGTTTCAGCCTGGCACAGCTTCGAGGCTACCTCGAAGTAGATGAATAGCAAGCGCGATTTCAGGCTGATTGCCGCATGACAAGCGTTCCATTCAGACTGAGCTTGTGCGGGATCGTCTGAACCGGCGCGATCGCGTCTCCGAGCAGTGTCAGCAGCGTATTGACGCTGCTTGCCGTCATCGCGGCGAAGTCCTGTGCCATCGTCGTCAGTGGCGGGCAGGTATACCGGCTCAATGGATGGTCGTCATGGGCCGCGATGCGCAGATTGTCGCCCTTTTTGCGTCCGATTTTCAGCCCGTGCGCGAAGGTGGCTGCCATCACGCCGAAGGCGAGGCGATCATTCGCGCAAAGGATGGTTTTGCGTGGAAGAGACTTTGTCCGAAGCAGGCTGTCCATCTGTTCATATCCGATGCGTTCGAACTCCCAGGTGTAGGTAGCATTGGTGCTGATCACCAACGGCTCGCAGCCTGCGGCTTCCATGGTGGCGATATAGCTTGCCAGCCTTTCCGGTGAGTTGTGATTGACATGCGGAATGTCGAGATAGGCCGGCGCTTCCCCGGATCGGCAGAGATATTCGACGATCGTTGCGACGCTCTGGTAGTTGTCATTGCCGATGAACGGCGTGCTCCCTTCGATATAGGTGTCGAAGTAGACGATCGGCAGGTTCTGCGCGAGTTTTTCAAAGGTGCGCGGATCGGATTTCTGTCCCAATGGTGCGACAAGCGCGCCCGCCACCTTCAATGACAGCATCGTGTTAACCGCTTCGACTTCCAGCTCGGGCAATCCATGCGACGAGAACACGATCGGCCAATAACCCTCGTTGCGCAGCCGCAATTCCAGACGATTGACCATTTCGGCATAGAAGGGATCGGTAAGGGCGGGAACCAGGATGCCGATATTGCGGGTTCTCTTGCGATTGAGGTTCCGCGCATACAGATTGGGCTGATAATCCGACGAACGAAGTGCGGCCTCGATCAGCGCGCGGGTCGCCGGTTTTACACTGGTCGGATCGTCAAAATACTTGGAAAGGGTGGGGCGGGAGACACCGCAGGACTTCGCGAAGTCCTCCATCGTCTTATGCGTCAATTTTTCCATCGAAAGTCGACCATTTTTCCGGCTGCCGTATCTACCAATGGTCTTATGCGCATACATGGAAGAGAGCGCAACCACACGTAAATTCCAGACAAATTCTTTTGCGCTTCGCGTCGCGATAAAAGATAACGCGCGAAAATTTATTATTTAGCGTGTCAAAATTCAAGCTGCGGTATGGGCGGCCCGATCGAGTAGAGCGCATCACACGAAATCCCTGCTGAGATCCTTCGTTAACGCTCATGCGAATGGTGATGAGGTGCGCCGATGAGCGGTTGCGGCGACATTCGAACCGCAGCCGCATATTTGCTATCGGCATCGCCTCAATGGATGCCGCGCGTTTCTGCTGATTGCAAATTTGTTATCGAATTCGCGCGACAAGCCAGCGCGAGCTTTCAAATCCCCGACCCGTCGAGTTGCTGGGCATTGTCGCCCTCCCAAGGTGAGGGCATTGAGGTGCGATTGAGATTGGCCGAGGGCATCGGCATCCAGCATTTTAGTTCCGGCTCGGCATATTCTATGATGTGTCCGGGCGACGAATCGGAGGCGCGCCAGCCCTCTGTGCCGAACTGATCGCCATTCGACCAATATGCGAGATCAACTTCTGCCGGCCCCTGTTCTGACGGGCGGATCGTGACAAGGATCCGACTGCCGTCTTTCGGAGCGCTTGCCATGTGTCGCCAGCGGTCTGGCTCATCCATCACTTTTCCTCCTGCCTTGCTTCGGGTTGCAAGTGTCGCCTCGCCATCGAAAACGGTCAACTCAAACTTTGCGCGACCCTCTATCGTCTCAGATGTTTGCGGCGGTATATATTTCAAGGGAAGCGTGCACTGCGATACGGTTGGGGTTTTGCTGATATCCAGCGCTCCGGAACTTGCGAAATGCGCCAACACATTCCGGAGCACTTGGATAATCGGGTAGAGGCAGGCGATCGACCCGCAGAACGAGATGATCCCTGTGGTACTGGTCGCAGCGGCTCCGAGGTCTTGGGACAGCGGAGCTTCAGGCTTGCATCTCTTTTTCCCACCAGCCGCGGGTGTTCACGTCCGTGGCGTCAGCGAGAGCTTCCAGCTCTGCGATGTCGTCGCCGGTGAGGGTGATACTGCTGGCTCGGACCATGCCATCGACGTGATCGGGTTTGGTGGTGCCGATGATCGGCGTTGTACCCTTAGCGATGGCCCAAGCTATCGCGACATCGGGAGCGGCCGCATCCTGCTTCAGGCCGATCGAGGTAAGCTTGTCCGTTAGCGCCTTTAGCTGAGGCAGCATGCCATTGTAAGCCTCCGCCCGCTTGCTTCCTTGAGGCAGCGGGTGCTCCGGACTGTACCTGCCGGTCAAGGCGCCCTGTTCAAGCACCATATAGGCGAAGAACGGGATAGCTTGGTTGCGGCAGTAGTCCAGGATGCCAGCTTGCTCGGAGCTGCGGTAGAGGAGACTGTAGTGGTTCTGGACAGCCTCGACCCGGAACCCGGCTTCTCCAAGGATCCGGTTGGCGAGCTCGATTTCGCTCAGGTTATGGTTCGAGACGCCGACATGTTTGACCTTCCCGCTCTTCAGCAACGGTATCAGGCGCGGAGTCCACCGCGCAACATCGGCCGGATTGTGGATCCAGTAGAGGTCGATATAGTCGGTGCCGAGGCGCGCCAGGCTCTGCTCCAGCATGTCCGCCACCGGATCATCACTGGTCCCTGCCGCCTGCGGGGTGAATTTCGTGGAGAGCTGATAGTCGCTGCGGGCGTAGCGTTTGAGTATCTCCCCAAGTAGGGTTTCTGAACGGCCCATGCCGTATACCATGGCGGTATCCCACAGGGTGAAGCCGGCCACATGCGCCTTTTCCGCGACCTCTTCGAGGCCAGCCTGAGTGAGGCGGCTGCCGAAGTAGCCGTCGCCAGGCTCGCCGCTGTCGCCCCATGCCCAGGTCCCCAGTGCGAGCGCGGGGATCTTGAAATGATCGATTGTCATGTTTGCTCCATCCTTGTTCTGCAGCCAGGTTTGCTGTGACCCAGGCGCCGCTGGCACTATGATGCGTAGCGACGCCGAACCGTTAGCCTGATGCGCCAGGATTACTGCCCAATCCTCCAGAAGCCGCGTGATTTCGCCTTGTCGCCCTCCTGCTCGCATGCGATGGTCAAGTTCATGGAAACACTGACCGAAATCTCTGCATTGATTGCCCGGCACGTCTCGAAGGATGGTTTCCACGCCACTCCCATTGAACGGGTGACGCTTGCTCGATCCTCCACGGTGACGATGCCGATGCCGAACGTATATCGGCCACAACTGTGCCTCGTCGCACAGGGGCAAAAGGAGGTCACTCTAGGCGACCGCGTGTTCAGATATGCGCCGGGCCGCTATGGGATCGTGACTTACGATCTGCCGGTGACGGGCCAGGTTGTCGAGGCGACACCTGATAAGCCCTATCTCTGCCTGTTCCTCGATTTCGATCCAGTCATGCTGGGGCAGCTGGCGTTGCACGTGTCGCCGCCACCAGCGGCGCCCGCTCGGCCCATAGGAAAGACGGTGTCCGACGCCGGCGCCAATCTGCTCGATGCGGTGCGGCGCCTGCTGCTTCTACTCGATGATCCCGCAGCGTTGCCCGTACTCGGTCCCTTGACCGAGCAGGAAATTCTCTATCGCCTGCTCGCCGGCCCGGATGGTGCCAGGATGCGCCAGATCACCTCCAGCCAGGGGCGGGTGGCACAGGTCGGCCGCGCCATCGCGTGGATCGGGCAGAACTTTCGGGAACGGTTCAGCATCGAGCGGCTTGCTGCTGAAGTTGGCATGAGCCCGTCAAGCCTGCACGAGCATTTTCGCGCCGTGACGGCGATGACGCCGCTGCAATTCCAGAAGCAGCTAAGGCTCCAGGACGCGCGTAGCCTGATGCTGGTTCAGGACATCGACGCCACGACCGCCGCCTTCCGCGTCGGCTACGAAAGCCCGTCGCAGTTCACTCGCGAATATCGGCGCCACTTTGGAGAACCGCCGGCGCGCGACATAGCCCGCTTGCGCGCTTCGCCGGGCTTGGCAGGAGTAGCTTGATTTCAGCTTTCCAGAGCATTGGCGGAGAGTCCAAATATCGCTCCCATCGAAGACGAAGCCCGAATGCAAAAAGGCCTATCCGGGGTAAGTCTTGCAAGGAACTCACAGATCTACGAGCGCGAACTCGCCGCCCGCTGTTCCGTTTGCATCCTCACGATCTTGTCGATGACGACATCCCGCTCTAAAGGCCAAGGCGGCTCGGTTGCCTTCAGACGTCCTTGTGCGACCCAAGCCTGACTGTCGGCACGGCAAGCAGCAACCCACCGCAGACGATGACGAGCGACCAGCCGAAGGCGTCGCCATTGCTTGCATAGAAGGTATCCCCGGTACCAAGCGGTACCGAATCGACAAGATTGCCTTGGCTTTTTGCGGAGGAAGTCTCTGCTATGATCCTGCCTCTGCTGTCGCTTAACGTCAACAAGCCCTGGCTGGCTGTGCGAGCGACCGCGAAGCCGTTTTCCACGCCCCGTACGATCGCCATCTTGCCATGCAATTTTGCGTCTGCAATGAAATCCCAGGCCGGTACAAGCAATAGGCCAATGTGCCGGCCGCGGTAGGTTCGCAGGAACTGGGGAAAATCCATGTCCTTGCAAATCGCAATCCCGACGCGGTCGACGCTCACCAAATCCTTGCCGGGAACATATTCACCTTCCAATCCTGGAATAAGGTAATGTTTGTCATAGGTCAGAGCTGACAGATCGGGTCTCGTCAACTCTGCTGTGTTCGAGCGCTGTCCATTGCCAAGCGGGCGGTCTATTCCGGCGACGATTTTCGTGTTCAACTTCACGGAAAGCTGTGCGAACTCAGACGTCGGTAGGAACATCTTTTCCGGCGTGACGATGTAGGCAGGCCTTTGGCTCGCAACCTGTTCGATATTCTGACGGAAATCAGCGACAATTACCTCGTTGCGATCCGGTTCGTCGGTTGCGACGCCGGCAAATTCGTCGTTACTTAGAAGCGCGACGCGAACAGCTTCACCGTCCGGCTGTGCCAATTGCCAAAATCCGAACAGAAGAGCAGCCAGAACCGGCAGAATCCATGCCGAAGCGGCTAGATAATCGGTCGGTTGCCGGATGAACGTTGCAATACCGGCGGGTATGATGGCTGCGAGAAAGCTGAGACCGCTTACGCCTGCCAGAGATGCGATCTGCAGCAAAGGAAGAATGTCCACCAGCGCATAGCCAAGGGCACCGAAGCTGCCGTTCGGCGAAACGTAAGAGTATAAGAGTTCAATGGCTCCTGTGGCGACCGCATAGGCGAAGACGGCAAGGGTTGGGCTTCGCGGATATAAGGTCCACATCAGGAGGACAGAAAGGGCAAAAAACAAGGCTTGCAACGCTACGATCCCATAAACCATGGGAATGATACCGCCATAGAAGTAGAGCGGACCGGCCTCTGCCATCAGCCCGACCAGATAGGCCAGCACGAATGTATTCAGCGCTCGCCGCTCCCCTAAAACGTGGAGGAAAAGCGGAACCGGGCCAATTAAAACCAGAAAGCCCAAATGGCCTGTATCGCGGCTCACCGCAAGAACGGCGCCGGATACAAGCGCCGCAATCACTCCTCCCATTTTCATCGGCTAGTCCTTGTTAATAATTCTGGCTAAGCCTCGAAGGCACATGTCGGTAAAATCTTCACGGGAAAGATTGAAACGGCCGGAACGATGCAATCCGATCAACCCTTGCAGCGTCGCCCAGGAAAATATTGCGATTTCAAGCGCATCGCCTTCGCGCACCAAGCCGCGCCGCTGACCGTCTGCAAGGCGGGCTGCAAACGCTCCGATCACAGGAGAACGACCCCCCTTGAAGTCCTGCGGATAAATACGGCCGGCACGTGTCTTGAGCACGAAAGCCGCATCGAAGAGTGCCGGTGAATCGAGAGCGAGGTCTATGAATGCGCGGGTGACAGCATCAATCCAGCCATGGAGATCCACATCTTGAATTTGCTCGACGCGTGCTTGCCATTGCGAGAGCGCGTGGTCGCCAAGCGCATGCAGCAAGTCCGCCTTATCCTGGAAGTGCCGGTAGACCGCCATGGGCGTTACTCCAGCCCGTTTCCCGACGGCACGCAAACTGAGCTTGTCCAGGCCGGCAGCCTGCAATTCATCGAGTGCGCAGTTTAGTATGACGATGCGAGTGTTCATGTATACGGTGTATACTTGCGTCAGCTCGTCGTCAAGAATTCGGTTCGGTGGCTCGGTTGATTGTCAATTAGCCTGATGGCAAAGGGCGATCGCTGGCGTTTAGAATCTTCGTTGATGGATCGCGCAATGTTCTAGGGTGCCAAATCATACCTGTGTCACCTGCCACGGCCCGAGGCTGCGACATAGCTTGCGACAGGCGGCGGACGATAGGCCGGCGAGCGCAACGCGGGTTCGGGTACACGTCACTGTTCATCACATGGAAATCCCAATAGCCTTTTGTTTCCACGAGATACGAAATCGAATAACATCTCTCCTTATCGAAGATGATCAAAGAGAGCATTAAGGATGACTATGCAGCCGATCGAGAAAGCGCTCATGAGGACGGTTGCCTTGGGCATTCTGATTATTGTTCCCGCTGTTTTCTTTGCTTCCTGCTCAACGGTCGGCGGAACCAGCGGTCAATCTAGGCCGGTAACCGCGAGCAAATCGACAGATCGCGACAAAGACAAAGCGGCTGAACGTCGGCGATGGGCAGAGAGAGTTGAACGAGATAATCAGCTAGCTCCAAGCGGGTCGGCATCGGGTTCCTATGGCTCTTCCCGTCCTCTCTTCACTTGGTGAGCGATAGATTTGCAAATTGCCCGATCTCAGGCTCGAGGGAACGGGTTCGTGTCCGGCTCTGCACAAGTGCCCAGTCTCTGTCTGGATTTGCGGTCGGGGGACCCTTTGCATTGACCGAATACGGTAGATGTCGCTATCCCGCCTGCTTCCGGAGGCGCTCGCAACTGCTGTCGAGAGACCTGTGGTCTATTCGAGCAGCTCATCAGACGAGCGCATCCTTGGGGAAACCCGCAGCCAGACAGTCGATGAACCTGCGAACGGCCGGAGGAAGACCACGGCGCGTGGTGAATACGAGATGGACGAGACCCTTCATGCCATGCCAAGCGGGAAGGACCCTTACGAGCTTTCCCTCTTCCTGTCAATCGGCGTCGTAACGGGACCCCTTATCGGCTCCCAAAAGGAACCCCTCCCTATGGTTGCATGGGGTCAGCGCGCGTAGGCCCGGAGCTTTCCA
>NZ_JAQJCG010000037.1:0-30163 GCF_030182565.1 Rhizobium centroccidentale
CCATAACGCAGCGGCTCAGCGTCGACTGCGGACAGAAGCAAGCACTCGGCGAGGGATTAAGCTCAAAAGGGATTGACTCGGGAAGGCCCGTTACAGAAGCGGTTCAAAGATTCCGTGAGAAACTGAACTGCTCTAAGAAGCAGGCAGCGCTTCGGAAATCATCGAGTGACGGCGCGTTTCCCGTTCGAGAAAGCGGTCCCGCGTGCAACGTAATATGCGGATTGCCTCAGTATGGCCGGCCAGCTCGGATTAATTGGCGTAGTGTGTGAGGCTGCGCACAGAGAAATGCGGCAGATTTCGATTTGATGGTGAAATCGACAACGCCTCTACGGCAGTCTCATCGGATTTCATCATGCATGCACACTTTACACGTGGCGATCATCCGCCCTTGCCGAATTTCGGGATGCCCGATTCAAGGCATTTTGCAGGCACCTATGCCGAAATCACAAGCGGGCGGCGATTTCTGGTGGCAGGTTTGTCCGAGAGCAGTATGACAGAGTTGCGGCAAATTCTGCAGGAACTTGACGACAGCCACGCTGTTTCGCCCGCGAAATCAAGTGCGAAGGACAAGGCTCCCGTTCTACTTGTCGCCGTAGCCGAGGACGCGGTGCTCGATATCAATCCGCTCCTTTCATGCACGCCCATTGCGATAGTGGCGCGCACCCTTCCGGATGTGGATGCCTTACTTCAGCGTGGATTCATCGATTACATAACCTATCCTTTCAGCGCATTGGAGATTCGGCGGCGGCTCTTTGGGGGGCCGTCGGCAAATGATCGCGCGAACATGCCTGCAGATGCACGCATCACACCCATGGTGCGGTCCGCGTGCGAGTTTCTCGAAGTCAATCTTGCCCGCGCAGTTGGTGTCGAGGAACTGGCCTCGAGAGTTGGTACGAACCGGAACACGTTGAACAAGGCGTTCAATCAGGCCTTCGGGGTTGGACCGATGACTTGGCTGCGTCTGCGCCGTTGCGAAGTAGCTGCGCAGCTGTTGCGGGAGGGATCGGAGAGCATTCTTAATATCGCATTGAGCGTTGGCTATGAAGATTCGAACAATTTCTCAACGGCGTTTCGAAAGATTTACGATCAAGGCCCGATGGAGTTCCGGAAAAAATTCAGAACCCAAGGATTTGCTGAGCGAGGTCAAAGGCGCCTATGACGCAGGAGTAAAATTTTTCGGCAACAGTCGCGTAGCGGTCGGAAGCGATGTCGCTTGCACCGGTATCGGGGTTGATCCGAGATGGCACTATTGCTCATGAAGCAAGGCGCTCGGCTGCAGGATCGTGAGCCGCTGTCGTCCCGTATCCAGGATCTTTGCCCGTTTCAAAGCGGAGATCGAACGACTGACTTCTTCGCGGCTTGCGCCGATCGATCCGGCAATCTCTGCATGGGTCGGTAATTTCAGCAGCTGGCCGTTCGGCTCGAACACCCCGTCTTCCAAGGCGCAGCGGGCAAGATAGGCCTTAAGCCGTTTGTCGACACTTTGACTTGCCAATTGATAGCTATGCGTCGTCAAGCGTCTGATACGTCCAACTAAATCGACGATGACTCTCTGGCGCACCAGAGGCAGTGTTTCCAGCATATTGAGGAATGCCTGTCGCCTGATGACGATCAGGCAAGAGTCGGTTTTTGAATACACGGACAGCGAGCGTCCGCCTCCATCGAGAGCCGACAGTTCTCCGAAATAATCCTTTGCCTGCAGACGAGTGAAGATCAGCTCCCGTCCGTTTTGATCGAGATGGAGCGCCAACAGTGTCCCAAAGCGCAAGAAATAGACGTCGCCGCTGGTGTCTTCCTGACTGAATACGAGTTGACCGGACGCGTAAAAGCGCATGAAGAGATCACGAGCATGCGGCGCGACGTCGTCTCGCGAGACACCGGCAAACAAGGGGCAATTCATCAATTCGTCGACGTCGGTCACTTGATTCTTCCCAGTCATGTGGTGAGTTATATCTATTGCTATATTTATCGGGAGCAATGCTTTTCAACTGCGACGAGTGCCTGATTTCTTCCGAAAATAGCGTTCGACGGCTCGTCCTGCGTCGGTCAGCGCGCATCACGATCGCGTGGCCAAGAAACGAGGCAAACTACAGATATGAGTTGGCCGTCAGCCGATGCACACTTGTCCGTGCCGGCTCGGAAAGCCCGCCCGAAGGCTGGGTTGTCGGTGCAGGGTCGCTCCACAGCCAAATAGTGTAAAAGTCAAAGATTTGAGTGAAGCAATCAGAGGCATCCATTCTTTGATCCATGCACAAGATATCGCCGTAAGCAAACAGGCAATGCCAATCGAAACGAGGCGCTACCACGATCTGACCACTTGATTTCGACCGGCGGACTGGCTGCTTTCGAGGCTCCCGAGTCATCAACGAGCTGTGACGCAAACTTTGGGGCCTCCTTTCGGAACTCTAACCAAAAGGAGCACTGCGATGACCCTGTATATTTTTGAAAGAACCGGTGGGACCCTTAACGTTGCCAACGTCAAGGCGATTATCAAAGAGGCTGGCTATGATCCCGCAGTCTTGGCCTACACGCAGGTCGATTCGAAAAAAGTCAACGCGACCGGAGCCGTCGTCATGGCCCCCAGTACGTTGGAACATGCCGCAAAGAAATTGGGATTCAAGGGCACAGCTGTGACGGTTGTAGACGGCGTTGCCGAAGAAGCTCAGGCCGTGTCGTCGCGTGCTTTCCGGTCCGTCGTCCCGAGCGTGGGTAATCTTCTCGGCGCCACGGATTACGGCGTGACCATCAGCATGGACCAGGATACCGTGACCGCCCTGTCGAGCGGCAGCTATTCCCTTTTTGGCTTCAAGGGTGTCCAAACAAGCGCCGGCGGCGGCGTGCCACTCGTTTGGTTCAAATCGAGCGATTTCGGACTGAGTACCGACGTTACATGGGAAGTGCAGTACGAGGCTTATACGTCGCGGTCCCAGATCATCCCGAACGGTCAGATCAAGGGCCTGAGCTCTTACGCGATCGACCTCGGCCAGACGCTGGAGGTCGAGACACCTCAGGGCACGGGCAATGTCGTCGACGGCACCGCCGGCATGATCTCAATCGAGAATCTGACGACCACCCAGGTGACTTGCGGCATTTCCGAAGTCGTGGACGGCACGGCTCAACCCCTTTGCGCCTTCCCCCTGTATGGCAATGGCCTCGATGCGATCGTACCGATCCAAAAGGTCATGTTCACATTTTCCACCAACACGGTGAACACCGGTACCGTAATCGAGAAAGCATATAGTCAAAGTATTCTGATCGACCTTACCGCCAAAACCCACCGTGAGGTCTCCTTCGACATAAACGAGGGCTGGTCATGGGGTGGTTTCAGCTGGGCTCAAGCTATTCGCCCGTCGACCAACGTCGTTCCGTTGTTGATCGAGAGTAACGCCTGATCTTTCCAGCCGGCGCCAATCAACGCAGCTGGGGTGGGAAGGACCCGCCCCAGTTGTCGTTTGATCGCAAATCGCCAGTATGCCAACTGCACTTCACGCCATCGTCGAGGTGGCTCTCCGCGGCACCCGCAAACTGCTATGCGGGGCAATTACCTCCCGTGCGCGATCGTAGGTCGCTCTCCCGTTTTGATAGATTCAAGGAGATTCCGATGCCTGCGTCTTCGGCATACAAGATCGCTCTCTCCATGGCTCCAGCGACGATAGAAGCGCTCGTTGACGGCGGCTATCGCCTTTGTGCGATGTTTGCAATTCAAATGACGAACGACGCCGCCCGACCAACAGTCGCCTTTGCTACGCCAAATATCGCACCGAGCATGCTGATAGAATGGATGCCGGACGTGGCCGCCTACACTTCGAATGACCCCATTGTAGGTGGTGGCCTGATCAAGCCGGGTTACCAAACGCCGATCGCACAGGGCCAGACATTCTTCGTGACGACCGGAGGGGGCGGGGACATTAAGTCTGGAGGACCGCCATCGAAAATTTCAATAGCCAATACAACATCGATCCCCTTCACATCCGGTTTCGCTCGATCCTTTGCGACATCCGAAACGCCGATCCCGATTTACGCGGCGCCCTTGTATGGGAACCAGACAAACGTCGCGGTCCCCTTACCCAAAATTCTGCTGCTGTTTACCACCGCGGCTATCAAACCAGGCGAGATGCTGGAGAGTCTCGCTATGCGCTTCCTCCCCGCGGCCTCCTATAGTTCGTCGCTTCTTGTGACGGCTTCCCAGGCCCAGATCCGCGAACTGAGCTATGATATCAATCTCGGATGGAACTGGGGCTCGTATTCCTGGGCCGAACTTGTTGCCGCGAATGCCGATTTCGCAAAGGTACTAATAGAGCGTGACTAAGAGAATTGTGGTTCTTTGGTCAGACAAGACGGGAGGGATAGCATCCAGGGTTTTGACGTGCTTCTCCGACGATTGTCAATGACGTTGGCAATCGGATCGTGCCGGCAAGCTGGATTGCACTTACCGAAGGCCGGTCGCCTTAGTCATTACTGGTTCGCTCAGTCCGAGCAGACTATCTCATCTCCACCGGATTAATCGCCGAACTTCTTGAAAGTGATCGACGAATAGACGGATGGGATGACCTGCTTCATCACCTCGCGCTCCGCTGATGAGGCTTCAGACGCCACGACTCTCGCCATATTGGTCAGAACGCGCTCTTCACCACGCCGCCATCGACCCGCAACGCCGCACCATTGGTGGCCGAGGACAGCGGGCTCGCCACATAGGCGACCATGGTTGCGATCTCTTCAGGCGTGGTGAAGCGCTTGATCAGGGAAGTTGGCCGGATTTTCTCGAAGAATTCGGTCTCGAATTGCGCGAAGCTCTTTCCTTCCGATCCTGGCAACGCTGCGACAAAATCGACGACGCCGCGCGACTTCGTTGGACCGGGCAGCACACTGTTGACCGTGATCGCGGTGCCGGCAACGGATTCGGCGATACCACGCGCTGCTGCAATCTGGGCCGCCTTGGTCACGCCGTAATGCACCATCTCGGCAGGAATATGCACGCCGCTTTCGCTGGATATGAAGATGATGCGGCCCCAGTTATGCTGGCGCATCGACGGTAGATAAAGACGGGCAAGACGGACGCCCGAAAGCACGTTGACATCGAAGAAATGTCGCCAGTCAGCATCGGGGATCTCTTCGAATGGTTTGGGTTCGAAGATGCCGAGGTTGTTGATCAGAATTTCGACATTCGGAAAGAGTTTCGTGACTGCATCGGCGGCAGTTTCAGTTCCGAGATCGCCGGCAAATCCTTCGACCTTGCCGCCTGCGATGGCAGCGAGTTCGGCGACGGCGCGATCGACCGCATCTTGAGTTCGCCCGTTGACGATGACATGGGCGCCTTCGCGAAGGAGAGTAGCTGCAATTGCATGACCGATGCCGGCGGTGCTGCCGGTGACGAGAGCCAGTTTACCGTTAAGCTCGAGGTTCATGAGAGTTCTCCAACGATAGATATGACAGGAAGAGCACGCATACTGAGCATGTTTCACAAAGGAAGGCTGTTTGCTTTGAGAACTGCCACCCTACGATGGATCTGGTTGATTGACCAGTTCACCTTGGTAGCGATCGCCGATCCATAGGGCTCGCCGGATATGACGATCAGCGTATTATCCGCGAGCGATCGCGTAAGATCCTTGCCATTGCAAGGTGCCGCCATCTAGACCTCGGCTTCTTCCCCCGGTCAGCAAAAGCACTGCTGGCGAGTGTTCCTCGTTTCTTTTTTAATGGCGAGATCGCATGACGTCCTCATGACTGCCCATAATTTATGCGAGAAACGCATAAATCACATGTTCAAATCTCGTTTGTGGCCGAATTCAAAAGCAACGTAAGTTTCCCCATTAGAAAATGAAAGCTCACTAACGAGCTCAGGGGATCGAAATTTGACCAACTCAGCGCCACTGGACGTGAATGCGCTCGTGATCGTGCCACAACGAAAAATCGGCACGAAGATCATGGCGGCAATCTGCATCATCCTTCTGCTTCTATTGGCGAGAGCCTTCTGGAAGGGCGATATCGCCTGGGAATATGTCGGACAGAACCTATTCACCAGAGCCGTCATGGCCGGCGTCGGCAACACGATCGTCATGACTTTTTGCGCGATGATCGTCGGCATTGTTCTCGGGGTCTTGGCAGCCATCATGCGCATGTCCGACAATCCGGTTCTCCGTAGCATTTCCGTCGGCTATGTCTGGCTGTTTCGCGGCACGCCGGCGCTGCTGCAGCTGCTCTTGTGGTTCAATCTGGCCCTGATCTTTCCGACGATCGGTATTCCAGGATTGTGGTCGATCCGCACCGTCGATGTCATGACACCCTTCGTGGCCGCCCTTCTCGGGCTAGGGATCCAGCAGGGAGCCTATACTGCTGAAGTCGTGCGCGCTGGCCTTCTGTCAATCGACAAGGGCCAGATGGAAGCCGCGCAATCGATCGGCATGACGAAACTGCGAGCAACGCTGAAGATCGTGTTGCCGCAGGCCATGCGCGTCATCGTTCCTCCGATTGGCAACGAAACCATCGGCATGGTGAAGCTGACGTCGCTTGCCAGCGTCATCCAGTATTCCGAGGTACTGAAAAACGTCGAGGACATCTACTACGTCAATTCGCGCGTCATCGAGCTGCTGATTGTCGCCGCCATCTGGTACATGGTCGTCGTCACCATTCTCAGCATTGCGCAAATCTACATCGAGCGGCATTTCTCCAAAGGCTGGGGCCGGCGTGATGCGAGCGCCCAACAGGCAGCCAACCAGGCTCTGGTCGGGGAGGCCGGCTGATGGACGCGATCATCAAGGCACACGGCCTGCAGAAGTATTTCGGCACGTTTCATGTCCTGAAGAACATTGATTTCGAGATCAGGAAGGGCGAAGTGGTCTGCATCATCGGGCCTTCTGGCTCGGGCAAGAGCACCTTCCTGCGCTGCATCAACCAGCTCGAAGAGATCGACGGCGGCTATGTCACGGTCGAAGATGAGATCGCCGGCTACCGCCGCGAGGGCAACAGGCTGTTTCATTTGCCGGATCGCGAGATCGCCCGCCAACGTCAGTCCGTCGGCATGGTCTTCCAGAAATTCCATCTTTTCCCTCATCGCACCGTCCTGCAGAACATCATCGAAGGACCGGTCGGTGTGCAGAGGCGGCCCAAGCAGGAATGCATCGCGGAAGCGCGTGCTCTCCTACAGCGTGTCGGCCTCGCCGACAAGGCGGGCGCCTATCCGGGCGAGCTGTCCGGCGGCCAGCAGCAGCGCATCGCGATCGCTCGCGCGCTCGCCATGAAACCGAAGGCGATGTTGTTCGACGAGCCGACCTCGGCGCTCGATCCCGAGCTCGTCGGTGAAGTGCTTGGCGTCATGAAGGAGCTCGCTGCCTCCGGAACGACGATGATTGTCGTCACCCACGAGATCGGCTTTTGCCGCGAGGTCGCCGACCGCGTCGTCTTCATGGATGCCGGCATGATCGTCGAGACCGGGACGCCGAGCGACATATTGGAAAACCCCAGGAATCCCAGAGTGAAGAACTTCATCTCTGCGGTGCTTTAACAACAAAAGAACCTAAAGAAAGATCATCAGAGGAGAATTGCATGAAACTCATTCGTCTCGCCGCCTCAGTAGCCCTACTGTCGCTCGCGGCCACCGCCGCCTCCGCGGATTCAAGCCTGAACCTGCTCAAGGATGGCGAGCTCCGCATCATGACCAACCCGATCTATCCACCGATGGAGTTCGTCAATCCGGACACCGGCACGATCGATGGTTTCGACGTCGATCTGGCGAACGCGATTGCCAAGAAGCTCAACCTGACGACCGTCTTCGTGACCTCGGCTTTCCAGGAATTGCAGAGCGGCCTGCAGACCGGCCGCGCCGACATGATCATCTCCGGCATGAGCGACAACGTGAAGCGCCAGGCCGCCATGGACTTCGTCGACTACATCACCAGCGGCCCGATCCTCTTTACCGTCAACGCCAACGCCGGAACTTACAAGCAGGCGGCAGACCTTTGTGGCAAGACGGTCGCCGGAAGCCGCAGCACCTCCTTCGGCGATAACGTCAAGGCCTGGAGTGCGACCAATTGCGAGGGCAAGGGCAAGCCTGCCATCAAGTTCGAAGGAACGGCGGATTCGAATGCTGCCCGTCTCGGCATGAAGCAGGGCCGGTATGACGCAGTCGTGCAGGGCATCGAAACGATCGCCTACCAGATGCGCGTCGAGCCAAACACCTATACGCTTGTCGGCGAGCCACTGCTCAGCAACGACACCTTCGGCATAGGCTTCAAGAAGGACCATACCGCGCTTCGCGACGCAGTTGCCGGCGCTCTCGACGCACTGATCAAGGACGGCAGCTACGATGAGATCCTCAAGAAGTGGGGCCTCGTCCACAATGCAGTGCCGAAGGCCGTGATCAACGGCGTCAAGTAACACTTAGAAGAAGCGCCGCGGTCATAGCGGCGCTTCCTTAATCCCGTTGCATGCAGCCATCGGCCGGGGAGCGTCAGCGCCCACGGATGGATGGTTGCACCCCAAAACACCTCAAGACGCATGCAGAGTTCCATGACTGCGAAGAATGCAACCAAATCGGCGAAACCAAGCCTGTGGCCGGAAGGTCGGCAATCGGCTGTGGCGCTCGCCTTCGATGTCGATGGCCCGACGGGCGATGCGATGCTCGACGGCTCGCTGCTCTCCAACCCACGCTATTTCACGCAAGGCGCGTATGGCCCGTGGCGGGCGCTGCCGCGCCTTCTCGATCTTCTCGCAGCCTACGGCCTCAAGGCGACCTTCTTCGTGCCGACCTGGGTGGTCGAACATTGGCCGTCGCAATGCGAACGCATCCTTAGCGACGCCCACGAGATCGCCTATCACGGCCACTATCATGAGGTCTTCATCGATTGCAGCCGCCAGCAGCAGCTGGATATCATGGGACGCTCCCGCGACATTTTTCAAAGCCGTATGGGTGTGACACCGATCGGCTTCCGCACGCCCTCGGGCGACTGGAGCGACGAGACGGCGCAATTGCTGCGCGAGTTCGGCGTAATCTATTCAAGTTCCATGCGCGGCGATGATCGACCTTACTTTCACACGACCTCTCGCGGTCGCGGTCGCGGCCTGGTCGAGATTCCGGGGCGCTGGGACATCGATGATTATACCGCACTCGCCTATAGCGAGGAGCCTGATTTCCCCATCGGTCTCGACCGCATCTCGGGTTACGCAGACGTCCAACGCAACTGGTGCGCGGAATTCGAAGGCTATCATCGCGAAGGACTTTGCTGGACGACGATCCTGCATCCGAAGGTCTGCGCCAAGCCTGGCCGGCTTGCGATCCTTGAAGGGCTTTTCAAAGCGATTACTGCCCATGGCGACAGCGTCTGGGCAACGCATTGCGCCGAAATCGCAAAATGGTGGATCGTACAACATCCGGAGAATGCCGCATGACCAGCACGGCTTTTGAAGGCTTTTGGCCCCAGGGCAAGAGATGCGCCGCAATCGTCTCCGTGATCTTCGACGACGGGCTTGATGCGGTCGCGCAGGCGCCGGATCTGAAAGGACGGAGCAAGAGCTTCTCCGTCTGGCAATATGGCGCCACGCGCGGCGTCGAACGTCTTTGCAGTGCTTTTGCCGATGCCGGTGCGCGCGCAAGCTGGTTCGTGCCGGGGATCGTTGCGGAGAACCACGAACAGCTGTTGCGCGATGCCGTGGCGCCGTACCATGAGATTGAGAGCCATGGCTGGAATTTCGAACGCTACGATGCGATGTCTGCTACCGCAGCCGTGGAGCTTCTCAAGCGCAGCCGCGAGAGGCTGAACACAATCGCATCAAACGAGATTTCCGGCTTCCGGCTTCCGGCCGGCAACTGGCCACGTCGCTTCGACCATCTGCTCGTCGAAGCCGGCTATACCTGGTCGGCATCGTTGAACGGCGACGATGTACCCTACGGTCATTCCTCGTCGCTAGTAGAGATTCCGGTTCACAACGAGCTCGAGGACCGGCCTTACTTCCAGTTCAATTTCACGCCGGCCTTTCCGAAGGGGCAAAGCCGCATCCCGTCATATCAGGCGGTTCTCGGCAACTGGATCGCCGAGTTCGATGCCTACCGCAAATATGGCCTCTGCTACGTCATCCAGCTTCGCCCGGAATGGACCGGCACGCCCGGGCGGATCGCGCTCGTCGAAGCCTTGCTTGCCCATATCGCAAGCTTCGATGACGTGTGGCTGGCGACGGCTGCAGAGGTGGCCCGGTGGCACGCACGCAATGACGGCGCTTCACCCGCCGATCACCCGATCAATGTTTATGAAGCCTATGTCGATGAGGAACAGACCGGTGGGCGATAATCTGACACGGACATTGGCGGGACTGGTTTGCTCGACGAAATTCGAGACCTTTCCGGCCGAGACCATCCACAAGGCAAAGCTTCATATACTCGATACGCTGGGTGCCGCGATCGCCGGTTCGGCCTCCCGCGAAACCAATGCGGTCGTTACGATGCTTGATATCAATACCCAGGCCGGTCACGCCGCGATCTGGGGGCGACCGCTCGCGTCGGACGCAAGGACAGCCGCCTTCGTCAATGGGGTTTCCGCTCACGCTTATGAACTCGACGACAGCGGGGGCTGCGATCATTCCGGCGCCGTCGTCCTTCCGGCCGTCCTTGCCGCGCTCGGCGATCATGACCGGCCGGTGAGCGGCCGTGAATTGCTGCGGAGTGTCCTGCTCGGCTATGAAGTCGGCCGCCGTGTGCTGGAAGCGGTCGGCGGCTACGAAGAGCACAATGGTCTCGGCTGGCATTCGACAGGGACGTGCGGCGCATTCGGCGCTGCCGCCGCCGTCGGCAGCATGGTGAATCTCGATGCGACTGCGATGGCCTCCGCGCTCGGCTCGGCCTGCTCCTTTGCTGGTGGAACCTGGGCCTTCATCCATAATGGCAGCTCGACGAAAAAGCTTCATGCCGGCCGCGCCGCCGAAGGCGGCCTCATGTCCGCCTATCTCGCACGGCAGGGGTTCGAAGGCCCCGACAGCGTCTTCGAGGCGGAGCGCTGGGGCAGCTTTTTTGCAACCTTCGGTACGGGCAAGGGCGATCTGCAGGCGCTTCTCCGCGACTTCGGGGACTACTGGCGGCTCAATCGCTGTTCCATCAAGCCGCATGCCACCTGCCGCGGGACGCATGCAGGGATCGACGCGCTTGACCTGATGCTGCACGACCATGGCCTTGCACCCACCGACATAGTCGCCATCGAGGTGGATATCAGCGGTTTCCAGTACGGCATGTGCGGCGGCAAGGTCATCACATCCCGCGCCCAGGCGCAAATGAGCCTGCCCTATGCGCTGGCGGCGCGGCTGCGTTACGGCAAGGTTTTTCTGGCTGAACTAGAGGAAGCCGCGTGGTCGGCAGCCGAGATCGGGCCGTTGATGGAGCGCATCACGGTGCGTATCGATCCGGCCTTGAAGGACGAGGATGAGCCGGCGATCACCATCATGACCGCCGCGGGCGAGCGACATCGGCTTGTCGTCGAATTTCCACTCGGGGGACCGCAGAACCCGCTGAGCGATGAGAGGCTGATCGGCAAATATGCGGCGCTCGCCGGCATGGTGCTGCCGGCATCAAGGGTCGACGCTCTCAGCGACTTCGTTCTCAATCTCGAAAACCAGACCGACACCCGCAGCCTGCTTGCGCTGCTTCAATAGAGGATGCGCCCGGAGGAGGGTGGCATTCGTTCAAAAGGGAAGACCGCGATGAGAAACCAGAAAGAAACCACATGGTCCCCGCTGTTCAAGGAGGCCGTTTCCAGGGATTTCGAGAGCTTTCATGAATGCCTTGATCAGGACAAGCGCATAGCCCTGCACGACGTTGCCGGTTCCAAGGTCCATGCCGAGATGCTTGCCCGCGCTGGCATTCTGACTGTCGGGGACAACGCGCAGATCCAGACCGGCCTCGATCAGGTGGCGGAAGAAATGCACTCCGGCGCCTTCGAGTGGAAGACGGAGCTTGAAGACGTTCATACTAATGTCGAGGATCGGCTGATCGCACTCATCGGCGATGCCGGCAAGAAACTGCATACCGCCAGATCGCGCAACGATCAGGTCGCGACCGACATCCGCCTCTATGCCCGCGAGCAATTGGATCTTCTGGCTGATGATCTAAAGGCGCTCATTGGTGCCTTCGTCGATCTTGCCGAGAAACATGCCGACGCCATCATGCCAGGCTTCACCCATCTGCAGGTGGCACAGCCCGTGACCTTTGGTCACCATCTCATGGCCTATGTCGAAATGTTTCTGCGCGATCTCGATCGTGTCCGCGCAGCGCGCGAGCGCCTCAACGTTTCACCGCTTGGTGCTGCAGCGCTCGCGGGCACCGGCTATCCGATCGACCCAGAATACAGCGCCTCCAAGCTTGGCTTTGCCACATCCTTTGCCAATTCGCTCGATGCCGTTTCCGACCGCGATTATGTCGTCGATGTCTGCAGTGCCGGGTCGATCATCATGGGACATCTGTCGCGCTTCAGCGAGGAGGTCATCCTCTGGTGCACGCCGATGTTCGATTTCATTGAAGTGGGTGACCAGTTCTGCACCGGTTCCTCGATCATGCCGCAGAAGCGCAATCCGGATCTGGCGGAGCTTGTGCGCGGCAAGACCGCCCGTGTCATGGGCAATCTCGCCTTTTCCGCGGCCCTGATGAAAAGCCAGCCGCTTGCCTTCAACAAGGACCAACAGGAATCGAAGCCGCCGCTCACCGATACGCTTGAAACCGTCCGCGCCGCGGTCAGCATTACCGCGCAAATGATCCCGACGATCATGGCCAAACATGCAAAAATGCTCGCGGCCGCCAATCAGGGTTATTCGACGGCAACCGATCTTGCCGATTATCTCGTCCGCGCCGGCTTGCCGTTTCGCGATGCGCACTACGCCGTTGCCGCGATCGTCGGGAATGCCCGCGACAGGGCGCTGCCGACGCTTTCGGAACTTTCGCTCGCCGACATGCAGGCCTTTTCGCCTGGTATTCGCGAAGATGTCTTCGAGGTGCTGACCGTCGAGGGCTCAGTCGCTAGCCGTGATCACAAGGGCGGCACCGCGCCGCGAAGGGTCCGGGAAGCCATCGAGACGGTGCGCCGCGCGATCGCCTGAGTGCCGTCGGTTGCCATTCCACGCACATGCTTTAATGCTTGCTGTTCGAGACAGCAGCGGAGAAGCCGGGTAGGGAATGGAGCCGAGGTTCGATCACAACAGATTGCCGCCGCTGCAGACGCTGCAGACATTTTCCGTTGTCGCGGAAACGGGCAGCTTTACGGCGGCGGCGGCGGAGCTCAACCTCAGTCAGAGTGCGATCAGCCGGCAGGTGCAGCAGCTCGAGCATTATTTCGGCTGCAGCCTATTTGAGCGCCATACCCGCAAGGTCGCGCTGACGGAACGCGGCATGGCGCTGATCCCGATCGTCGACGGCCTGCTCGCCTCGCTGAAGACCTCGTTCGAGGCGACGCGAACGACGGTTCGGTCGCTGACCATCCGTATGCCGCCGACCTTCGCACGCAAATGGTTCCTGCCGCGCCTGCCGGATCTCCATAGCCGTCACGAAGACCTGAATATCAATATCGATACCGCTTGGTTCCTACGGCCGACCTTTTCGGTTGGCGATATCGACATGCTGATCACTTATGGCAATGGCAACTGGCCCGGCATGGATGTGCTGCCGCTATTGCGGGAGCAGTTGACGCCGATGTGCTCGCCGCAGTTTCTATCGAAACTCGGCGATCCGCCTGCGGTCAGAAACCTGCAGAACTGCGTTTTGCTGCATTCTAACCCACGTCACAGCGACTGGACCCTCTGGCTGCAGGCCGAAGGCGCCTATTCGTTCCAGGCTGCGCGTCATCAAGTCTTCGACACGCAGGATTTCGCGATGACCGCTGCTGCAAGCGGCTATGGCGTGACGATGGGCGATCTCGCCTTTTCGCGCCAGGATCTTGAAAGCGGCGAGTTGGTCGCTCCATTCGAGCGGATCATCGACAGCGGGTACGGCTACTATGCACTCTGGCCGGCCCGCGCCGAAGCGCGCCAGAAAGTGCGCGCATTTTCGGATTGGCTGGGGCACGCCTGCAGCACAAGCGCTGACGGCTTTGGCGGAGATCGAACCGAGACTTTATCGTAGCATTCCTTCCGCAAAATCAGCCATTTTTTCCAGCGCCTCTATCCAGATCGCAACTGTCGCGGCATGGCCGTCCTGCGTGCCGAGCGCTCGTTGCCAAGATAGCTGGCGCGGTCGAGCTTCGGGTCATGTCCGCCATGCGGCATGCGCATCGAGCAGCCACGGATGCTGGCTGCTTTCAAGAGCGCCGTAGGAAGAGTGTGCGCTCCCGTCGTGACAATGCTGAAACGCACTCTCACTGATCGCAATTGAAGGCCGGTATTGCGGTGTGTCACTCGAGGTGGACGGTTCGAATCTCTTCAAGAGCCGCAATTTTTTCGGTTGTATGGATGGCCCATCACAAGAGCTTGCTTTAGCTCGGTGACAGAGCAGGCCGACCGAAGGTCCAGGCCGAGTGCGGCATCGGCAGGTTCCATCCCGTTGAGACGGTTTAGAATGCCAAGCGGCATCAGATGCGCGGATGTGCAGTGTCAAGAGAAGGTCTCTTTCCCGCAATCGATGCATACGAACCGAACGCTTCGGTCGAGATTGGACGCGTAAGGAGGAATTGTTAGCGCGGAAGGTGCATATGATTTAGTTCTATTTGACAACTGGAAAATTGTCGCCTGGATCGTAAACTTCTGATCGTGAGCTTGCAAGCTCAGGGAAGATGCGGCTAGGAGCGCCGGTGCGCTCGTCGGTGCAAATAAGCCGAAACAGGCGGTTCGACTCCGCGGCCGCAACCACGCCTTTCGATAGGATCGCAAACCGGTCGTCCTATTGCTCCAGAATCCCAGCATCTCGGCCTCCTCGGCCACGGAAGCGACCTGCGGATCGCGCAAGGCTCGGCGCCGACGTTTCGTGAACGTTCCGTACTTTCCGCGAAACCATGCCGAATTGGGATGTTATGGTCCATCCGACGAAAAGGATCACGGTAAACAAAACGCTAGTCATCGCATGAGAAGTGTTTGGCCGTTGCGGTGGCCGCATACTCACCAAATTCCGCCTCTTGCGTTGCGCTGGAAAAAAGCTCGCTCGTCATCAGACTAAGGTCCGTGTTCAACGCCGGTCTATTCGGATAGTGCATGACTGCCCCCGGTCGCCGACACCACTGCCACCCGTCGGCGGTCTGCCCTGTCATCGGACCAATCTCCGGTGACAGGGCAAATAATCAGACGTTGGGCCGGCGTTCGCTCGATGCCGCATGGACAACCGACTTCCCGCCGGAGGGGCGCTTCACCCCGTTACCGTCTCTGCTGCTTCGAGCACCCAGCACTCACGCGGTACTGAACGACTCCAGGAATAGGGGCTGGAAGCGCCGATCGCGTTAACTGGAGGCAGCGGCATCTTTTAGATGAAGGGCAAAGCCTGATGCCGCCGGATCGCCCAATTCCGCGCGGAGTTGCATGGCCGGAATATGGTAATCCCCGCCATTTTGGCGCCTGTAAGGAATGGGGCGTGTCGTTTCGAGCGTTCGCATCCGATCGCGCAGATGTTTTGCCGCGGCTTCGAAGCGGGCGTCGTCGAAGCGATCGGTACTGTACGTCACGAAGGGCGGCAGCACATCGTAGCCGGGATAGTAGAGAATCCCATGATTGATCGGAAACAGGAGATCATCGATAGGGCCATTGATTCCGCGCGGAGCGTAGTGCTCCTCCCAACCACCCGCGGTTACGATCAACATGGCCCGCTTGCCGGCCAAGGTTCCCTCTCCATAGCGATCACCCCAACGTTTGTCGCTATGTTCGCCGACGCCATAGGCGAACCCATAAGCAAACACGCGGTCGACCCAGCCTTTCAGGATGGCCGGCATGGCGAACCACCAGAGCGGAAACTGCAGGATCAGCGTATCGGCCCAGAGAAGCTTTTCGATCTCCGCTTTGACATCGTCCGTCAGCGTATCGCCGCTGAAAGCATGTTTGGAAGCGGCGACCGGGATAAGCCGCTCGTCAGGAGCCAAAGACGGGAAATCCGCGCGGTCGATCTCGGATTTCCAGCGCATGGCATGGAGGTTGGATACCTGAACCGTATGGCCGGCTGCTTCCAGCTCCTGGATCGCAACATCACGTAACGATGCCGATAAGGATTTAGGTTCGGGGTGAGCGAAGACGATGAGCACATTCATAGTGGTACCTGCTCGTTGAAGAAAACTCTCCCTAAACTAGGCCATGTTCCGCTAATGCGTTATATAGCAGGGATGGATAGGATAATGCCGAATAATGGATAGATCGGACGTCACGCTCGAACGCATCCGCACCTTCGTCCGCGTCGCCGAACGCGGGAATCTGTCGGCTGTGGCGCGCGAGTTGAACATAGGCCAGTCCAGTGTCACGCGGCATGTGCGTGAGCTCGAAGAAGCCCTCGGCGTGGCGCTGCTGAGCCGCACGACCCGCCGCGTCACGCTCACCGAGGAAGGCGGGCTTTACTATGCCAACGCCATCCAAATCCTGCGCTTGTTGGAACAGGCGACCGATGAAGCGCGAAGCGCGCGGAGCGTCTCCGCCGGCACGGTTCGCATCTCCTGTACGGCAGCGCTCGGCGTCCGGCACGTCAGTCGATTGATCTTCGCCTTTCAGGATCGCCATCCGGACATCGCAGTCGACTTCAGCCTGACGGATGAACGCGTTGATCTCATCCGCGAAGGCGTGGACATCGCACTGCGCCTCGGTCCGCTCGCCGACAGTTCCATGAAGCTGCGGGCGATCGGGCAAAGCCGGCGCGTCCTCGTCGCCTCTCCCGCCTATCTGGCAAGCCGTGGCCGGCCGGCGACACCCGAGGAGCTCAAGGACCATGAGGGCGTCCGCATGTCGAACGTTGCCGGGAGCGAATCTCTCGCGCTTGAACGGGCGGGAGGCACACGCCACCTCGTGCCTTTCGGCGGGCATCTGCGCGTCGATCACGGGCTCGCCGCGCGTGAAGCCTTTGTCGCGGGCCGCGGCTTGGGTCCCGCTCATATCTGGTTGGTGGACGACCTTCTCGCGGACGGCCGGCTCGAAGCGGTGCTGCCTGACTACGCTCCACCAGCCGTGCCGTTGAATATGCTTATCGCGCCCGAGCGAACCGGCATCGCGCGTGTCCGGCTGCTGGTTGAATTTCTGGCAGAGGGAATGCTCCGGGTCCCTGGTATAGAGCGGTCACGGGCTGGGAGTTAGACCGCTTGCCTAACCTTGCCTGTTTCCCTTGCCGCTGCGGCAGAGATGGCTTAGAGGCAGCGGCCTCGGTCGAGAGGAAATCTGGACAAGCCTTTCCCGATCTCGACATGCAGCGTTACGCGGTCGGCGACCAGCCGAGGCTCGGGGCCACCGTCTGGGCGAGATCGGTCAGCAGCCGCACATTCTCCGCAAGACCGAAAGCAGGCGGCAAGAAGAGAACAATCTCGTCGGCCGCCGCCAGACCCGGGTCCTTCAGCACCGCCTCGATCACCTGGTCGGGGGTGCCATGGAAGACCGGAGAAATCTGGATGCCCGGTGGCTGAATGGCCGGCGCGGTCGGTTCGAGGGCGCCGCTGGGGCGGGAGGCCCCGATCCCCTTGGTTCGGCGCTCGAGGTCGTAAGCGGCATATTTCTCCCGCAATTCGGCGGCGGTGCCGACCAGGATCGATGCCGCGACCGTGACCGGCGGCGGCTCGGTGCCCTGCTTCTGGCGCCATGTCGTGCGGAAAGCATCGATGGCGCGGGCCTGATATTCTCCGAAGCTCTCGCCCTCGGCGTGGTCGTGCTGCACGGTTCCCGAGATGAGGCCGATGCCGAGCTCGGCAGCCTGCACGGCTGAGCTCAGGCTCGCCGAACCCTGCCGGATACGGGTCCGCAGCGTCCGGCTGTGCGGGGTTACCCGCAGTTCGGTGCCCTCCGGGGCGCCCTGGCCGGGACCATCGACGGTGTGCAGCACCTCGCCGGCGATTGCCGCAAGAAAACGCGCCTGGCGGCGCTTTGCTTCTGTCCGGGCATCGGTATCGACCGCACCGAATACCGCGTCGAATGCAGCATTGGCGCCGGTCGAGATGGCAAGCTCAAGCCTTTCGCCGATGAGCAGGTCGGCGGTGGCGGCTGCCTCGGCAAGCAGGATCGGGTCCTGGTAGCGCATCGGGATGACAGCCGAACCCAGCGTGATGTGACTTGTATGCTGGCCGGCGGCCGCGAAGAATGGGATCGGAGAGGACAGGTAGTGATCGAAGTGACGCTGATAGGCCCAGCCCGATTGATAGCCAAGCCGCTCGGCTGCCTTGAACAGCTCTATGCCGTCGCGCAGTCCCTGCGCCGGACCGGCCTCATCGTTGAACGATACGCGGGTGTTGAAGCCGAGTCGCCGCTTGGCGCGGAATGTGGCAGGCAGGGTGCCGGCGGGGGCAACGATACTCATGCGATCTGTTCCTGGCTGATGATCCGGCGGAGTTGCGGGAGCGGTGCGCGGGCAGGGCTGGCGGTGGCCGGGATCGATTCCAGCAACGACACCGTGTAGGGCTCGCGTGGATTGTCGAAGATGTCCCTGACATTGCCGTGTTCGACGATGCGCCCGCGTTGCATCACGGAGACGGTATGGGCAAATTGGCGCACGAGGGCCAGATCGTGGGAGACGAATACGTAGGTCAGGCCAAGGCTTGCCTGCAGCGAGAGCAATACCTCGACGATATCGGTCTGAACACTGACATCAAGTGCCGACGTCGGCTCATCGAGCACGATCACTTCCGGCTTCAGGACCAGCGAACGGGCAATCGCGACGCGCTGCCGCTGACCGCCGGACAAGGCCTGCGGCTTGCGTGAAAGCAGGTGCTCGCCAAGCCCGACATCGGACAATGCTTCGCGGACCCGTTCCGCCCGCTCCGCATGAGTTCCGATGCCGAACCTGTCGAGCGGCTCGCGCACGAGCTGCCCGACCCTCCAGGTCGGATCGAGCGATGTGAATGGATTTTGATAGACGAGCTGAAGATGGCGCCATACGGAGCGCAGCGACTGGTGTGAGCGTCCGTTGAGTTTTTCCCCAGCGACCGAAATATGACCGGCGTCCGGTTGATCGAGCCCGAGCAGCAGCCGGATCGTCGTCGTCTTTCCGGAACCCGACTCGCCGACCAGCGCGTGCGTGGTGCCTGCCGGAACGGTAAAGGACACGTCATCGACGGCCGTCAGAACCTTGCCGTCGACCGTGAAGCTCTTGGTGATGCCCTTGACGTCGATCTTCGGTGCCTTGGTGCTGTCGGCGTCGAGGAAACGAAAGCCAGGGTCTCGAAGCTTGTGGTAACGGTCCGGATTAAGTGCCGGAACGTCGGCATGCAGCTTCTTTGCGTAAGTCGATGTCGGCGACGAGAAAACCGCTGCGGTACTGCCCGCTTCCTGAACGACGCCATCCTTGAGCACGACAAGAGAGTTTGCACGTTCGGCTGCGATTGCGAGGTCATGGGTAATGAGCAGCAGACTGATGTCCAGGTCCTGCTGCAGCCGTGAGAGCAAGTCGAGGATTCTCTTCTGGATCGTGACATCAAGCGCCGAGGTCGGCTCATCGGCGACGAGCAGCTGTGGCCGCGGCAGAACCGCAAGTCCGATCAGGACGCGTTGAAGCATGCCGCCGGACAGCTGGTGCGGGTAGGAATCATAGACACGCTGGGGGTTGTCGAGCCCGACCTGGGCGAACGTCTCCAGGACAAGCGCCCTGCGGATCGCCTTGCTGGGCTCGTCGACAAGAGCTGCGGCTTCCATCGCCTGGGCACCGATTGACCGCACCGGGTTGAGCGCATTTCCCGGGTCCTGCGGCACGAAGCCGATAGTCCGGCCTCGAAGCTGGCGGAAGCGGCGCTCGGAGAGTTGCAATATGTCCTGGGCGTCGATCGCGATGCGGCCGGTCGCCTGTCCCGTGCGGGGAAGCAATCGCAGCGCGGCGCGCGCAATGGTCGACTTGCCCGAGCCCGATTCCCCAATGAGCGCAAGGCTCTTACCGCGCCCCAGTTCGAAGCCGACATTGCTGACGACCTCATGCGAGCCGTAGGAAACGGATAGGCCCTCCACCTGAAGCAATGGCGTTGGCCGCTGCGGCATCAGCGCATTCTCGGTGATACGGGTGGGAACTGTATTCAGTCTATCTTGCGAAGCCATCGGCTGATCCTATTCACAGAGAGGACGGTCGCGATCGTGACGAAGGCGGGTGCGTAGACCAGCCATGGCCACTTGAGGTAGTCCTTGCCAATCGAGACCAGCAGACCCCAATCGGAAGCTGGCGGCGGATCGCCGTAGCCGAGGAAGGCGAGGCTGGCGATCACCAAGATCGAGTCGCCGAACTGCAGCACGGCAAGGGGGAGCACGGAGCGCGATGCGTTCGGCAGGATGTGCCGCCAGAGGATGTGCCAGCGCGAGCCACCCGAAAGGAAAGAGGCCTCGATGAAGGTCGCCTGCCTCGTCTTGATGACTTCCGACCGCATGACACGGGCGAAGACGGCTACCGACGAGATGCCGGTGGCGATCGCGGCGTTCGTGGTGTCGAAGCCGATCGCGGTGACAACGATGACGGCAAGCAGGAATTTCGGAATGGCAAGCAGGACATCGACCAGCCGCGCAAGCGCGATATCCACGCGGCCGCCGAAGAAACCGGCGAGCAGGCCGATGAAACCGCCGGCGACCGCACCGATGACGACGGCAATCAGCGCACTCCTGACCGAGGCGGCCGAGCCATAGACGACACGGGTGTAGAGATCGCGGCCCAGCTGGTCGGTTCCGAACCAGTGTTGGGTACTAGGTGCGAGCAGCTTTTGAGAGGGAATGCCGACCGCCGGATTATGGCTGGTGAACAGACCAGGTGCGAGCGACCAGGCGATCACGATCGCCACGATCACAAACGAGAGCGCGACGGGCGCCGGCAGTCGAAAACCGGCAAGCCGGCTACCGGCGGTAAGACGCGAGGAAGTGTTGGTCGAAACGAGCGTCATGACAGCACCGACTTCGAAATTCCCGCAGAACCTTCATCAGAGGTGACGGGTCGGCGCTCTGCGGCGCCGAGCAGTTTCACGCGCGGGTCGAGCAGCGGATAGACAAGATCGGCGATCAGGTTGACCAGCACGAAAACCACGGCGGCGAGCGATACGACCGCCTGCAGGACGGGCAGGTCCTGGGTGCTGACCGAGCGCTGGACCAGACTGCCGATGCCGGTGCGCCCGAACACCGCCTCGGTGATCAGCGAGCCGCCAAGCAATTCGCCGATTGTCAGCGCGACGACGGTAATGACCGGAAGCGAAGACGGCTTGAGGAGATGCTTGGCAAAAAGTTGCAGCTGGCCAAGGCCGCGGCTGCGGGCAACGGCGGCATATTCTTGCCCCGACTCATGATCGAGATTGGCGATAAGCACTTCGGCGATCTGCGCCGAGATCGGAATGCCGAGTGCGACCGCCGCGAAAAAGGTTGCCCAGAAGCTATCGGGATTGATAACACGGAAGAGACCGAGCTGAAAGCCGAAGATATGGATCAGCACCAGCCCGATCACGAAATTCGGCACCGATAGGAACAGGGAGGGGAAGCCCCGCAACAAGCCCTGTCCGAACTTTTTTGGCAGGAACTGGGTGCCATAGGCGATCACGATCGCCAGGATCAGCGCGACGACGAGGCCGGCAAAGGCGAGAACGAGCGTTGAGGGCAGCACCTCGGCGATCATGGTCGTCACAGGACGGTTGGTTCGCATCGACAGACCGAAGTCGCCGATGAGGAAGTGGGACAGCGATGTCGACAATTGCACGAGTACCGGCTTGTCCAGGCCCTGGGCGGCAATGATTTCCTGGATCTCCGCCTCGCTAAAGCCGTTTTGCGGGTTGCGCAGAACGTTGGTGACGGGATCGCCCGGCAGAACGCTGACGACGATGAAGGTGAAGACGTAGGTCAGCAGGATGACAATGACGGCCTGGACGAGGCGCTTTGTGGCATAGCTAAGATAGGCATTGTTCACGCCGATCACCTCCTTGCGTTCCTTGGCTGTGCTGCGGGTTAGTCACTGATCGTGGCCGTGTAATAGCTGGCATAGGCGACGCCGTTGTATGTCTCGCCTTTGAGCTTGGGAGACTGGACATAGATGCGCTGGACCATCTGTGTGCGCGGAATGAAGTAGCCCTGCTCGAGGACATATTTCTGAAGCTCATCCAGCAGCGGGTTTCTGGCCTCGAGAGAACCAGCGCTGGCGATCTTGTCGCGCAGTTCGTTGATCTTCTGGTCGCTTTCGCCCAATGCGAACCAGTTCTCGCCGTTATTGGCGTTGGTCAGGATGCTCGCGACAGTACCGGCGTCGATGAAGCTGCGCGTCACCTCATAGGCCGGCACGCCGGCGCCGCCATATTGAACCTTCTGGCCGTAGGTCACGACGTCATAGGCCCGGATATCGACCTTCCAGCCGATCTTGCCGAGCTGTTGGGCAATGAGTTCGTCGATCGACCTCGAGGTCACGAGATATGGGTTGGAATTGAGCGTCAATGACAGCTGCTTGCCGTCCTTGGCGCGTATGCCGTCGGCCCCCTTGATCCAGCCCGCCTCGTCGAGGAGTTTCTCGGCTCTGTCCGGATTATAGGCCAGAAGCTCGCTGTGATCGGTCGCGCCGGGCACGTTGCTCTGGATGAATGATGTCGCGAGCTTCCAGTCGGGCGTGTAGACGGTATCGATGATTTCCTGGCGATTGATGCCGGCCTGCAAGGCCTGTCGCACCTTGACGTCGTCATAGGGCGCGAGCTTGGTATTGATCGCCCAGCCGTTGACGAAGCCGAGATAACGCGGCGTCGCGACGGTAAAGCCCTCCTGCTTGAGCGACGTCAGCTCCTGCGGCGAGGCGTTATAGGCAATGTCCGCCTGGCCGGACTGGACGGCAGCGACTCGCAATGACGGTTCGGACACCAGCTTGTAGGTGATCGTATCGAGATAGGCCGGACCGGTATGGCCGACGGCCGCTGGACCCCAGTTATAATCCTTCCGTTTGACTAGCTTGACGAAATCGCCTTCCTTCCAGGAATCGATCACGTAAGGTCCGCTGCCGGAGGTCTTGCTAAGATCGGCCTGCTGCGCGGCCGGCTGGGCGATGGTCTTGGGGGAGATCAGAATGGAGCCGTGATAGCCAAGGGTCGGAATGAAACCGAGCGTCGGTTTTTTGAAGAAGACCTTCACCGTGGTTGCGTCAACCGCCTCGGCGTGGTCGTAAGTCTTCGGGAAGAGTCCGATTGGATTGATCCCTTCCTTCTTGCGTCCGGCATACCAGATGTCGAGATTGGCGACCGCGGCAGACGCATCAAGAGGGGTGCCGTCCGAGAAGGTCACACCACTCTTGAGATGCAGGGTGAACTCGGTCGCACTGTCATTCTGCTCCCAGCGCTCGGCGATCCAGGGGCTCACCTTGCCGTCGGCATCCACGTAGACGAGCTTGTCGGTTACGTGACCCCATATGTGGCCCTGGAAACTGGAAATCGCGCTGTTGTTCGGTATCCAGGTGTCGCCCAATGAATCGATGAGGAAGGTGATGTCGCCGCCATTGGCCGGACCGGCGGCACTATTTGCGGGAGTGAAGCCTGCCATCGCCACCAAAGCACCGGTCGCCACGGCGGATGAAGTGATCAACAAGCGGCGCCGGGTAATAGGCAGCGAAAGAGGGCGTTCTGTCATAGATAGATCCTGATGGTTCGGGTTCTGCGAATTCCTGAAGCAGAGCCTATTCAGGCAGAACCAAAAGGAGAAAGACTGGTTGTTCTTTTTCTACTAAATTTATGGATTATTTTGTCCGGTTTTGACTGATGTAGGGATCAGCATTTTTCGGGCCTGTCGGCGAGGGAATTGCGGGCTTAAAATCCTACTTGGCGATCAGCGTCTGCGTATCGCTCAAGGAGCGGTCGCAGACTTCAGGCCTGCTCGGCCTGAAGTCCTTCGGCGATATGTCAGGCCACCAGCTTTTCACCCGACAGATGACGTTCCAGGAAGGGCAGGCTGTCCTGCCCCCAATAAAGTTCGCCATCATAGCGGAAGGTCGGAAGACCGAAGACGCCAGCTTCTTTCGCAATGTCGCGATTGCTGCTCCAGAGTTCCGAGATATCAGGAAGCGCCGCGCGCGCCTCGAGCGCTTCACCGTCAAAGCCCGCGGCATCGGCAATCGCCTTTCGCACATCTGGGTTGCCGATATCCGCGGCAGTGCCCCAGAAGCCGTATTGTAGCGCGCGGGCGAGGGCGACCCAGTTCTGCCCTTCGAGCTGAGCCGCCAAAACTAAAAAGCCGGCGGGCGTCGGGTCGGACAGTGCTGAGCGATTGGTAAAGTCGAGCTGCTTGCCGCGAAGAGCGGCCCAGCGCCGAAGATCCTTCAGCCAATAGGCGCGGCGCGCGTCGGGACGATCGCGCGAATAGATCGCGCCATTTTCGACGATCAGCGGAATGAGATAGGGACGGATTTCAGCGCCGGATCGCGCTGCGACTTCGACAAACGCATCGAGGCCTATATAGGCCCATGGCGATCCGATCCCGAAGAAGTAATCAATGGTTTTGGTCATAAAGCTTTCCTTCCAGACGGGATGAATTGGCTAGTTGCCATATCGAAGACGGATAACGCGCAATCGCGCGCTACGAGAACAGCATGGGGGTCGCGGCCAACGGCAACCGTCGCCAGCGCCCCTTCGTAAAGCAGAGACATGTGCGCGGCGGCCTGTTCGGTGGGACACCTTGCGGCCGACATGACGGAACGGAAGATATCGCGCACGGCGTTCTTATGCTCGCGGGCGATGGAAACGACCCGCTCGGAGTCACCGTGCTCGGCAACCGCCAATGCGAAGGCGCAGCCGCGAAACTCCGGGCTGTCGGCCTTTTCGAACAGGCGTTCGAAAATCAGGGCGATCTGGTCACGCGGCTGTAGCGTCACGGTGGATGCGACCTCTCTCAATTGAAGAAGGACGCGTTCGTGACGCTCGGTCAGATAGGCAGCGACAAGATGATCCTTGGACGGAAAGTGTCGGTAGAGCGTGGCTTTAGCGACATTGGCTTCGTCGACGATGCGGTCGATACCGACGGCGCGAATGCCTTCCTTGTAGAAAAGAGTGCCGGCGGTGGTCAGGATATGATCTGATATTTTCATTGCGTCGGTCCGGATGCCGTCATTGCATAATCTCGGGACTAGCCCGCCTGATGTGCTTTCGGCCTCGAAGGGATGGGGGTGGAGAAAGACAGGTAGTTCTCAGCAAGCCGGCGCAGACTAGCGAAAGGAAGGAGCGCCGTGAAGCCACCTTGTTGCGCCGCCGATCCGGCAATTTCCTGGGCGGCGCGGTTATAGGGCGTCGCTATCCCATGCAGACGCCCGAGAAGGGTGATTTCGCCGTTGAGGTAGTCGACTTCGCTTGAAGCGCCGCGCGTAAAACTCTGCCAGGTCGATTGCTGGCCGGGTCGAATGCCGGAGTTTTCGGCGATCTTCCAGTGCGCTATGCTGACCGTACGTTCCGAGGGAGATGCAAATGTATAACCCGCCGCCTTGAGAACGGTCTCGGCCTCCTCGACAAGGGCCGCGCTGAACGTCGCTCGTTCGTCTTCCGCGCCGTCGAAGAGCTCCAGCACATTGCGCACATTGTGGAGGAGCTTCGCCGCCTTCCATCGCTTGATATCGTTCGTTGTCTCGGCGATGTAATCCGACCGGCTAAGATCCGTGACGATCTTGGCCTCGATCTCGTCCGAGCCTTGCGGATAGCGGCCGATGGTCGCGATAGCCACCTGCGGATCGCCCCCGACCACGACATGACCGGTTTCCGTAAAGCGGGCGGGCGTCAGGATGCTGGCGCCGTAAACATTCGGAAATAGTCTAAGAGCTGCCGCTTCCGTTGCCAGGCCATTTTGAAACGTGACGATCGGCAGGGCGGAGGCGGTCAGCCCCTCAGTATGCTCGATTGGCCGCCAGGCCCAAAAGGCGAGAGCTTCGGCGGCATCTTGTGATTTTACCGTCAGCAGGAGGATATCGGACCGCCTCAGTGATGGCGGCGCCGCCGTATCGAAGGCTTTCAGCCGAATTTTCCGGGTGCCGGCAGGCCGTTGGTAGGCAAGGCCGTGATCGATGATGTGCCTGATCTGGGCGCCGCGTCCGACAAGAGCGTAGTCGACGCCCGAAAGCTCAAACTGCGCGGCAAGGCTGGCGCCCACGGCGCCTGCTCCAATAATGACGTAGCGCGTCATGCTCGCCGCCCGGAAACTGCATTCAGGAACTCCCGCGCGTCTTCCGCCTGCCGTGAGCCGGAGGACACAACTGGCGTCTTTTCAACCGGGAGAAGATGAGGCGGTTCTTCTACCTTTCGGCTCCATCTGTCACATGCCGAGCGTCCGAGAATGGAAATAGACGTGTCTTCCTGGGGGGCGTGGACGAGAACCGATTGGATGTCGCGGAAATGTCGTTCGATCCCGAGATCGCCATTGAGACCGGGATTGCCGAGGGTGCGAACGGCAAGCTGAACGGCGTCGCGTATGTAGCGGGCCGCAAGAAGGCGCGCCCTGATGAGCGCTTCCGGTTCATCCAGCGAATGGTCGAGCGCATTGAACAGGATCTGTCTTGCACCGCCCACGAGCAGGTCGATCTCGCCGGCTGCGGAAATGAACCTTTCCGTTTTTGCGATCGGAACGCCGAGATTGGCGGGGATGCGTTCATGACCGAAACGGATGAAAGCCTCCTGGGCAGCTTCCGCAGCTCCGAGGTAGATGGCGGTGAGCGCGACATTGCCGGCGGCATGGGCACGATTGTCCTGCGTGCCGACGGAGACGTCGACGAGATCGAGGACGTGTTCGAGCGGCACCTCGACATCCTTAAACGCGACGTCGTGCGAGCCGCTTGCCCGCATTCCCAGGCTCTTCCAATTCTCGATCACCTTGATACCGGGAAGCTCAGATGGAACGACGAAAGTGCCGACGCGCTGCGGTGTCTCATCTGTGCGCGCCCATACGAGGAAATGGGTCAGGCCAAGTGCGCCGGTGACGAAACGCTTGCGCCCTGTGATTGCCCATCCACCGGCGGTGCGGCGCGCCAACGTGTCGGGGAGACCGCCACGGGCGGGAGAACCGAGCTCAGGCTCGACGCGGGCCGCGTTCAGCAGGATCGGGCGATTGCGAGCATCGTCCAATAAACGTCGATAAAGCGGCTCCGGCCATTTGCTGCCCGCTGCCTGTCCGAGATGGGTGAATATCGTCATAGCGCTAATCAGGGCGACCGAAGGATCGCCGCGACCAAGCGCTGCCAGAATGCGCCCGACATCGGCAAGACCGGCACCTTTTCCACCGAACCGCGTCGCCACCGTGCTTTCGAGAAGGCCGGCGGCATGGACGGCCTCGATGCCTGTCCAAGGGAAGGCGCCGGATTCATCTGCCGCCGCAGCTGCGGCAGCAAGCTTGCGGGTCACATCCGCCAGATCGATGGTGCTAAAGGACACTTTGCATCAGCCTCTTTGAAGCAGCGAGGGGCGCCATGCGCGGGCTTTGCCGCGCGATGGCTTGTTTTTGCAAACACAATCCGAATGGCGTTCGCCAAATTCCATTTGTTGGTGCGTGACAATGTGGGCGGTCAGGCAACCGCTTGCCGCGGTGTTTCCCGTTCCGCCAGATCCGCCCTGACGAGCGGCAGAATATAGCGGCCGTAATCGATGGCGTCGTTGAGGTTGTCATAGCCTCGGATTGAGATCAGATCCGCGCCGAGATCGACGTAATCGAGAATGGAGTCAGCAATCGTTCTCGGCGAACCGACCAGGGCCGTGGAGGCACCACGTGCATTCGTCGCTGTCACCGTCGGGTACCAGAGAGCCCGATCATGCACATCGCCGCGCGAGGCGATCTCAAGCAGGCGCTGCGAGCCGATATTCTGCGGGGAGGGAGCGGATGGTGGCACCTTGCCAAGACCTTTTGCGCGATTTTCTTTCAAAAGATCGAGGGTGCGATGTGCCTTGGCCCAGGCAAGCTCGTCCGTCTCCGCAACGATCGGACGGAACGTCACCCAGATCCGCGGGCGGTCCTTGCGCCCGGCGCGTGCCGCTTCGGCATGGATCCGGTCGATTTGCTGCTTGGTTTCAGCCAGCGGCTCGCCCCACAGGCCGAAGATATCGGCAAGCGCGCCGCCGATGCGATAGGCGTCGTCCGAGGACCCGCCGACCGACACCGGGATGGTGCCGTTCACTGGACGCACGCGGCTGTGGAATTGCTTGAATTGATAGTAACGGCCATCGAAGTCAAAGGGTTCGCTCGACTGCCAGACGCGTCGCAGGATGCGGATATACTCCTCCTGCCGTTCGTAGCGCTGATGCTTGTCGAGGAAGTCGCCTTCCTTGGCCTGTTCTTCATCGCTTCCGCCGGCAATGAAATGAACCACGACGCGCCCGCCGCTCAGCTGATCGAGCGTTGCCAGCGATTTGGCCGCGACCGTCGGATAGATCGTGTTCGGACGAAGGGCGATGATGATCTTGATATTCTTCGTGTGCGCCACCACGGTCGCGCCGATGGTAAAGGGATCGAAGGACGCGCTGTCATAGGGAATAAGGGTATAGTTGAAGCCGTAATCATCGAGCGAACGGGCATAACGCTCGATGAATTGTGGGTCGAGAGCAGGATTTTCGAGAGGGTTGAGCTCGGTCGAGGCATTTGGAAAGGTGACGCTGATGAATTCGGTCGGCATGTTTATGTCCCTATGGTTTGCTTCACCGGATTATGGATGGGATGCTAACGTCACCGGAATGCCGCAGAAAGACAGGTCGTTCTTTTTCTACAAAATTTGTAGAATATTTATGCTTTGAATCCGTCCGACCGAGATGTGGAGGTTTCGCCGAATAAACGTCGTCAACGATCCCGCGCTGCCATGGTTCGGGAAACCGATCGCGTGCGACGCGGACTTTGCCATTCCCGATGGGCACGTGAAGCACGCTGGAATGCGACTGTCGCGGCTACAGATCCACGGATGGGACCTGTCTTATAACAGGAAGATCGACGACCGCATGATCCAGCGTTTCTTGGGCAGGCCTTTCGTCGCAAACGCGCCCTTTTGCAAAAACATTTCGCCGCTCTTGCCAAGATTGGGTACGGCTCTCTCCACAGTAGTGCAGTGAAACAGTAGATTTATGGCGTTAGATTTGAGGAACCAGAATGTCCCGTCAGGCTGCCAATATCATTGATTTCCAGGCCTATCGCGATGCCCGCGAGAAAACGTCAGCGGTGGCGCCCTCTGTCGGCGCGATTTGGCCGGCCCAGCCGTTTCTGATGTGGGTGCCCTTCGTCGGTTTCATTCCCGTGATGCCGTTCGGCAATCAAGCCTATGGCAGCTGAACTGGGTGGGCCGCTGCATCTGGTCTCCAGGGCGGAGGCAATCGACGAAATTTCGACATTGACCGGTCAAAATCTGCGGCGTCTGAGAACGCGGCGAGGCTATTCGCTAGATCGGCTGGCCAAGATATCGGGCGTCAGCAGGGCCATGCTCGGGCAGATCGAAACCGGCAAGAGCAGCCCCACGGTCGCTATCCTATGGAAAATCGCGGCCGCCCTCGAAGTATCCTGTGGCTCGCTGATCGCCGAGCCGCATGAAACGGCTCTGCAAGTGTTGACGCACGCGAAAGCGAAGGTTCTTTCCGCGTCCGACGGACGATTTCAGACCAGGGCGCTCTTTCCGTATGAGAGCGAGCGCAAGGTCGAGTTTTACGAGCTGCGAATTGCTCCCCACCATACTGAAACTGCGGAGCCACATCGGTCGGGCACCGTTGAAAATCTCGTGGTGTCGCGCGGTACGGTGGAGGTCGTTGCCGGCAGACATGCGCCGCAGATCCTTGGCGAAGGTGATGCCATCATATTCGAGGCGGATGTTGCCCATAGCTATCGCAACATGACCGGCAACGAGGCGGTGCTATACCTCGTCACCACTTATGTCGAGGAAGTTCGCGGCTGAATTTGCGCCGCGCGAATGAAAAAGCTAGCCCCAAAGCGCGTTGCGATCTTCTAGATTCGCTCCTCGCGCTTCAGGTTTTCTTTCCACATATATCACGCAAAACCACAGCGCAGTTAGGTGATATGCTTCAGAGCTAGAGCGGTTCAGATTTTGTTTGAATCGTGGATTCCCTTTTGATGTCGAATATGATTCAAGATGCTGGCTGAGAGGAGGTCAGCATTGATGGTCGCA
>NZ_JAQJCG010000038.1:0-26662 GCF_030182565.1 Rhizobium centroccidentale
CCCGCCCAGGCTGCGCCCACTGCTCCGGCCCCTGCGGCCCCACCGCCGCCAGAGAAGAAGCGGCGCAGCCTGGCCCTCCCGATCATTCTCGTCATCGCTCTCGCAGCCGGCGGCTGGTACGGCTATGACTGGTGGACGAATGGCCGCTTCATGGTCTCCACCGACGACGCCTATATCGGTGGCGATATCGCCACGATATCGCCGAAGGTGACGGGCTATGTCGCCAAGGTAAACGTCGTGGCCAACCAGCAGGTCAAGGCCGGCGACGTGCTCGCAACGCTCGATGACGGCGACTACAAGCTTGCGCTCGGCCAGGCTCAGGCCTCGCTTGATACCGAACAGCTTTCACTCCATACCATCGATGCACAGATCGCTGCCGGCCAGGCAGCCCTTGCCCAGTCGCAGGCGCAGAAGGTTGCCCTGGAAGCCACGGTCCGCGGCGCCCAGATCACCCAGACGCGCGCTGCCGAACTGCAGTCGAAGTCGGTCGGCACCACGGCCGCTTTGGATAGCGCCAATATCGCGCTTGATCAGGCAAAGGCCAATCTGGTCGGCGGCGACGCCGCCATCGCATCCGCACAGGCCAATATCAACCTGCTGCAGGCCCAGCGCCGTCAGGCCGAGAGCACGATCAAGGGTCTCGAAGCCGCTCGCGACAAGGCTGCCCGCGATCTTTCCTTCACCGTGCTGAAGGCACCTTATGACGGTATCGTCGGCAATCGCTCGGTCCAGGAAGGCGATCTGGTCTCCCCCGGTCAGAAGTTGATGGCGATCGTACCGACCAAGCAGCTCTATATCGACGCGAATTTCAAGGAAACGCAGATCCAGCATCTGGTTCCTGGCTCCAAGGTCAATGTTCACGTCGATGCTTTCAGCGATCACCCGATCGTCGGCACCGTCGAGTCGATCTCGCCGGCTTCCGGCTCGGTCTTCTCGCTGCTGCCGCCGGAAAACGCGACGGGTAACTTCACCAAGATCATCCAGCGCGTGCCTGTCCGCATCGCATTGCCGCAGGATGCGCTCAATACCGGCCGTCTGCGCGCAGGCCTCAGCGTCGTTGTCGACGTCGATACCCGCACGGCGCCGGACAAGTAAACGATCGAGCTCGGGAGAGACGCGCCATGTCGTCCGCCAGCACTACAGCCGGGTCGCCCCCACGCGCGGCCGGCCCCGCCGCGCCCGCGGCTGATCATATCGACACGAGAAAGCTCATCGCCTTTCTGGCGATGGTGCTCGGCATGTTCATGTCGATCCTCGACATTCAGATCGTCTCGGCGTCGCTCAGCGAAATCCAGGCAGGCCTTAGCGCCGGCTCGGATGAAATCGGCTGGGTCCAGACGGCCTATCTGATCGCCGAAGTCATCATGATCCCGCTGTCGGGAACGCTGGCGCGCATCATTTCGACGCGGTACCTGTTTGCGATTTCAGCTGCCGGCTTCACAGCAGCGAGCGCGCTTGCCGCAACCGCCACCAACATCGATCAGATGATCATCTACCGCGCCCTGCAGGGCTTCATTGGCGGCGGCATGATCCCCTCGGTCTTTGCGGCGGCATTCACGATCTTCCCGCCGTCCAAGCGCAACGTCGTCTCGCCGATCATCGGCCTGATCGCCACGCTGGCGCCGACCATCGGCCCGACCGTCGGCGGCTATCTGTCCAACGCCTTCTCCTGGCATTGGCTGTTTCTGGTCAACATTCCACCCGGTATCGTCGTTGCCATCGTCACCTGGAATTTCATTGATTTCGACAAGCCCGAGCTGTCGCTTTTCAAGAAGTTCGACTGGTGGGGCCTAATTTCGATGGGTGTTTTCCTCGGCGCGCTCGAATATGTGCTTGAGGAAGGCAATACGAACGACTGGTTCAACGACAATTACATCGTTGCGGGTGCCATCGCGTCCGCTATCGGCGCCGTGATTTTCTTCTACCGCGCCTTCACAGTCGAATTCCCCGTCGTCGATCTGAGGGCCTTCACGAACAAGAACTTCTCCTTCGGGTCGATATTCTCCTTCGTTATGGGCATCGGTCTCTACGGCCTGACCTATATTTATCCGCTCTATCTCGCGCGCATTCGCGGCTACGATTCGCTGCAGATCGGCGAAACGATGTTCGTCTCCGGCCTCACCATGTTCTTCACGGCGCCGCTGGCCGGCTTCCTGTCGAGCAAGGTCGACCTGCGCATCCTGATGATCATCGGCTTCACCAGCTTCTCGGCCGGCACCTACATCATGATGCACCTGACGGTGGACTGGGATTTCTGGGAGTTGCTCATCCCGCAGATCCTGCGCGGTTTCGGTCTGATGCTCTGCATGGTCCCGATCAACAATATCGCGCTCGGAACCATGCCGCCCGCTCGCATGCGCGGCGCGTCCGGTCTGTTCAATCTCACCCGTAATCTCGGCGGCGCCGTCGGTCTCGCGATCATCAATACGCTTTTGACGAACAGGCAGGACCAGCATTATTTCAACCTGCGCGACCATGTTCATTGGGGCAGCCATGCCGCCGTTACCCAATTGAACAACATGGCCGCCAACTTCAATGCAGCGGGTCTGGACGGCGACCAGGCGGCCTTGAAGCAAATGGTCAACATGGCGACGCGGCAGGCGGTCGTCATGTCTTTCGGGGATATTTTCCTGATGCTGACCGTGCTGTTCCTCGCGATGATCCTCGGCGTTCTGATGATCAGCAAGCCGAATGCCGCAGGCGGCGGTGGCGGCGGAGGCCACTAATCCGGCTCTTATATGCTCCCAAGGCATGGCCCCTCCTCGCGAGGGGCCTTTTTTGTTTTTGGTGTGGTTTGGAAAAATTCGACTGTCCGAAATTTTTGATTTACGTACATCAAAAATCGCAGTAAGGATTTCCGCAGGAGGAGCCCATGAGACCGACTGTGCATGACATCGCCGCCGCTGCGGGCGTCAGCCTCGCCACGGTGGACCGCGTTTTGAACCAGCGTCCGGGTGTTCGGCTGGTAACGCGGGAGAAGGTGGAAGCCGCGATCCGGCAAATCGGCTATATCCGCGATGTCGCCGCCGCCAACCTAGCCAAGAGCCGGGTCTATCCTCTCGTTTTCATCGTGCCGACCGGCGACAACTCCTTCATGCACGGGCTGCGATTCGAAGTGCATCAGGCAAACTTGCGGGCCAGCATAGAGCGCACGGACATCCGAATTATCGAGGTGCCACCATTCGATGTGCCGGCGCTGGTCGCGGCGCTGGACGCCTTGCAGGGGCAGGATATCGCTGGTGTCGCTCTCGTGGCAACCGACGCGCCGGAAGTCAGGGCCGCCGTCGACCGTCTCGTGTCAGAGCGTATTCCGGTCGTCACGCTGGTCTCGGATCTCACCGATTCCCGCAGGCATCACTATGCCGGTATCGACAATATTGCCGCCGGACGGACCGCCGCGCGGCTGCTCGGGCGCTTCCTGGGGGGGCGCGAAGGCGATTTGACCGTGCTCGCCGGCTCGATGCTGGTGCGCGACCATCGCGAGCGCTTGCAGGGCTTTTCCGCGGTGATAGCCGAGGAATTTCCCAAGCTGCGGGTGCTGCCTGTGCTGGAAGGGCGCGACGATCCCGAGCGGACCCAATCGCTCATTTCAAAGGCGCTCTCCGAAAATAGGAATATTATCGGCATCTACAGTCTCGGCGCCGGCAACCGTGGTCTGATCGCGGGCTTGAAGGCCGTACGGTCCGAGCGTGAGCTGACGGTAGTCGTGCACGAGCTGACGCGGCATACGCGGGCGGCATTGCTGGATGGCACGATCGACGCCGTCCTCAATCAGGATGCCGGCCATGAAGTGCGCAGCGCCATCCGCATCATGAAGGCGACGGCTGACGGCCAGGCCGTGATTGCCGATCAGGAGCGCATACGCCTCGACATTTTCTTGAAGGATAATCTGCCCTGAACATTCGAACGCGGCAGAGCATAGGGAGTAACATCTAATGTATTTGGGTCTCGATCTCGGAACCTCCGGCGTCAAAGCGATGCTGATCGACGGCAATCAAAAGATCATCGGCTCCGCCAATGGCGGGCTCGATGTGTCTCGTCCGCGTCCCGGTTGGTCGGAGCAGGATCCGGAGCATTGGATCCGCGCGACCGAAGAGGCTGTGGCCGGATTGAAGGCTGCGCATCCGAAGGAGCTCGCGGCCGTGCGCGGCATCGGCCTTTCCGGCCAGATGCATGGCGCAACGCTGCTCGATGCCGACGACAGGGTATTGCGTCCCTGCATTCTCTGGAACGACACGCGCAGCTATCATGAGGCTGCCGCGCTCGATGCCGATCCACGCTTTCGGGCATTGACCGGCAATATCGTCTTCCCCGGCTTCACGGCGCCGAAGCTCGCTTGGGTCGCCAAGCACGAGCCTGACATTTTCGCCAGAGTGCGCTGGGTGCTGCTGCCGAAGGATTATCTGCGCCTATGGCTCACCGGTGAGCACATGTCGGAAATGTCCGACTCGGCAGGCACGTCCTGGCTCGATACTGGCAAGCGCAAATGGTCTTCCGAGCTGCTGGCGGCCACTAATCTTGACGAGAAGCAGATGCCGACGCTGGTTGAAGGCACCGAAGTTGCCGGCAAGCTGCGCGGCGAACTGGCCTCGAAATGGGGTATCGGCGGCGATGTCGTCGTTGCCGGCGGGGCAGGGGACAATGCAGCTTCGGCTTGCGGCATGGGCACGGTCAGCCACGGGGCTGCTTTCGTTTCGCTCGGAACGTCTGGCGTGCTCTTCGCGGCCAACGGCTCCTATCTGCCGAAGCCTGAAAGCGCCGTTCACGCCTTCTGCCACGCGCTGCCCAACACCTGGCATCAGATGGGCGTCATTCTCTCGGCAACCGATGCGCTCAACTGGCATTCGCATGTGACGGGCAAGTCCGCCGCCGAACTCACCGCCGAGCTTGGCGAGACGCTGAAGGCGCCGACGAGCGTCACCTTCCTTCCCTATCTCTCCGGCGAGCGCACGCCGCACAATGACGCGACGATCCGCGGTGCCTTCATCGGCCTCGGCCATGAAAGCGGCCGCGCCGTGCTGACGCAGGCCGTGCTCGAAGGCGTGTCCTTCGCCATTCGCGACAATCTCGAAGCGCTGCGCTCCGCCGGCACGGATATTGCGCGCGTGACGGCCATCGGCGGCGGCTCGCGCTCGCGCTACTGGCTGGCCTCGATCGCCACTGCGCTCGGCGTGCCCGTCGACCTGCCGGCGGATGGTGATTTCGGCGCCGCTTTCGGTGCCGCCCGTCTCGGCCTGATCGCTGCGACCGGCGCCGATCCGGTCGCCGTCTGCACCCCACCGCAGACGGCCGGCACGATCGATCCGGTTGCGTCGCTGACGGATGCCTATGCGGATGCCTACAAGCGTTATCGGGCGGTTTATCCGGCGATCAAGCCGTTGAGCGTGGTTTGAGGTCAACCCCCTCACCCTAACCCTCTCCCCGAGGGGAGAGGGGACGATGGAGTTTACTGCGGTCTTCCATACCTTCTCCCCTCGGGGGAGAAGGTGGCCCGAAGGGTCGGATGAGGGGGGCATCAAAGTGGCAAAACAATACCGAAACACCAACCCAAGGAGATGAGACATGAGCACCGGATTTTTTGGTGATATCAGCAAGGTAAAATACGAAGGTCCGGACAGCACCAATCCGCTGGCCTTCCGCTATTACAACAAGGACGAAGTTGTTGCCGGCAAGCGCATGGAAGACCATCTGCGTTTCGCCGTCGCCTACTGGCACACCTTCACCTGGCCGGGCGGCGATCCCTTCGGTGGCCAGACCTTCCTTCGCCCCTGGTTCAACGAGACGATGGAAGCCGCCAAGCTGAAGGCCGACGTCGCCTTCGAATTCTTCACGCTGCTCGGCGCTCCCTATTACTGCTTCCACGATGCCGACGTGCGTCCGGAAGGCAAGAATTTTGCCGAGAACACCAAGAACCTCAACGAGATCGTCGACTACTTCGCCAAGAAACAGGCCGATACCGGCGTAAAGCTGCTCTGGGGCACGGCAAACCTCTTCTCCAACCGTCGTTTCATGTCGGGTGCCGCGACCAATCCGGACCCGGATGTCTTCGCCTTCTCGGCTGCGACCGTGAAGACCTGCCTCGATGCCACCCACAAGCTCGGCGGCGAAAACTACGTTCTCTGGGGTGGCCGCGAAGGCTATGAGACGCTGCTCAATACCGACCTGAAGCGGGAGCTGGATCAGTTGGGCCGCTTCCTCAATCTCGTCGTCGACTACAAGCACAAGATCGGCTTCAAGGGCACGATCCTCATCGAGCCGAAGCCGCAGGAGCCGACCAAGCATCAGTATGACTACGACGTCGCCACGGTTTACGGCTTCCTCAAGAAGTACGGCCTCGAAAACGAAGTGAAGGTCAATATCGAGCAGGGCCATGCGATCCTTGCCGGCCATTCCTTCGAGCACGAACTGGCGCTTGCCAATGCGCTCGGCATTTTCGGCTCGATCGACATGAACCGCAACGACTACCAGTCCGGCTGGGATACCGACCAGTTCCCGAACAACGTTCCGGAAATGACGCTGGCCTATTACCAGGTTCTGGCAGGCGGCGGCTTCAAGTCCGGCGGCACGAACTTCGACGCCAAGCTGCGTCGTCAGTCGCTCGATCCGGAAGATCTGCTCATCGGCCATATCGGTGGCATGGATTGCTGTGCCCGCGGCCTGAAGGCTGCTGCGAAGATGATCGAGGACAAGGCACTCTCCAAGCCACTCGCCGACCGTTACGCCGGCTGGGATTCGGCCGAAGGCCAGAAGCTGCTGCGCGGCGAATATTCGCTCGATCAGATCGCTCAGTGGGTCGAAACCAAGGACGTCAACCCGCAGCCGAAGTCCGGCAAGCAGGAACTGCTGGAAAATATCGTCAACCGTTACGTTTGATCGATGCGTCCGGGAGGCGATCTTTATCGCCTTCCGGATTATTGCCGGAAGGCACGGCTGGAAATGGCTATGGGATTTCCTGAGGGATCCTTGGCATTGGCAAAAACATAGCCGTCGGCCTGATGCAAGGGGCCGAACTCCAGCCCCTCTTCGGCACACTTGGCGCGGAAAGCTTCGACATGCTCGACGTCGAAGACCAGCTTGACCAGCACCTGGGCCATTTCTGCGCCTTACCCGCCGGATGGATCAGCAGGTTGGCGCCGCTATCCTGCGCGAGCAGCTCAACAATCCGATCGCCCTCCAGACGGAGCGGCTTGAACCCAAAATGCGTCTCGTAAAAGCTGATCGTCGCTTCGACATCGCGCACATAGAGGGTGATTCTGCCGAGCGGCATCGTTATGTCCGCCTATCGCCGAAGGCGCGGCGGTGCGGAGACCGAATTTCGCACCACGAGATCCGGCCGCAACAGGATCTCCGTTTCGGGCGGCTCTCCATCCGAAAGCAGTTCGAGCAAAAGCGCCATCGCATGCTTGCCGATGGCGGTGCGCGGCTGCCGGATCGTCGTCAGCGACGGCGTCATGAAGACGGCTTGCGGCACGTCGTCGAAACCGGTCACCGAGAAATCTTCGGGGATGTCATAGCCGCGTGCCTTCAGGCCGATCATCACGCCGATCGCGGTCTGATCGTTGACACACATGAATGCCGTCGGCAACGTGTCGCGCATGAAGAGCTGCTCGACGGCGAGCCGCCCGCTCTCGACGGTGCCGTCGCCGTCCAGCACCATGCGCAGGTCCTGTCCGATGCCGGCTGCATCCAGCCCTGCTTCATAACCCATGCGCCGGCGGCTATAGGCGAGGCGGGTGCGGGAATCGCCGATAAAGGCGATCTTGCGATGACCCTCGGCAATCAAGAGGTCGATGGCCTTGCGGGCGCCGGCGATATCGTCGACGCCGACATAGGGAATGCCGCCGTTGAATACCGGCTCGAAAACGCCGACACTCGGCGGCAGCCGCGCCGTCATCGTCTGATGCCCGAAGGGCAGGATGCCGGTGAAAAGGATCAATCCGGCCGCCTGGTTGGAATTCAGAAACTTCAAATATTCCAGCCCGCGCTGCGCGTCGTTTTGCGTGTGACCGATAAGGATACCGTAGCCGTGCGAGCGTGCCTCATTCTCCAGGCCGATGAGAATATTGGAGAAATTGGGGTCGCCGATATCGGGTGCGACCACGAGAATCATGTTCGATCGGCCGAGCCGGAGGCTGCGCGCCATGGCATTGGTGGTATAGCCGGTGATGGCGATCGCCTGATTGACTTTCAGCCGCGTCGAATTGGCGACTTTCTCCGGCATATGGATTGCCCGCGAAACCGTTGCTATCGAAACATTGGCAATTCGGGCGACGTCTTCGATAGTTGCGGGCGTGGAATTCGACACTGCGCTCTGCCTTGGGGTCTCGTCTCGGGCTGGAGACTACACAGACTTACGTGGAGGTCAAAGGTAACCGCGAAATTTTGTACGATATCCAATGATGTAAACCTTTACACGATGTATGTAAAGGTTTACATACCATGGAAAGCGGGTGGGACCGCAGGGAGGATTCAATGAGTTCGGAAGCCGTCGACGGTGCGGTCGTGCTGTCTGCGAGAGGGATTTCCAAGGCCTTCAGCGGCGTACAAGTGCTGTTCAGCGTGAACTTCGATCTTAAGGCCGGCGAGATCCATGCGCTCATGGGCGAAAACGGCGCCGGCAAGTCGACGCTTGTCAAGGTTCTCTCCGGTTTCGAGCAGCCGACGTCCGGCGAAATTCTCCTCGATGGCAAGCCGGTGAAGCTGCCGCCGAACGGCGCAGCGGAAGCGCTCGGCATCGTCATCATCCATCAGGAATTCAATCTCGCTGAGCATTTGACCGTCACCGAAAGCCTGTTTCTCGGTCGCGAAGTTACGCGTCTGGGTGTGCTCGATCGCAAGCATATGCGTGCCGAAACGCGGCGCGTGCTCGATCTTCTCGGCTCGCATGTCGATGAAAATGCCATGATCAGCTCGCTTTCCATCGCCGACAAGCAGATGGTGGAGATTGCCAAGGCGATCAGCCGCGATGCGCGGATCGTCTTCATGGACGAGCCGACCGCCGTTTTGTCGCGTGAAGAGACCAATTTCCTGTTCAAGCAGGTACGCAAGCTGCGCGATCAGGGAACGAGCTTCGTCTTCGTCTCCCACAAGCTCGATGAGGTCATGGAACTGACGGATCGGGTTACGGTGCTGCGCGACGGCCAATGGGTGAAGACCTCGCCAACCTCGCTGCTCGATGGCGAATCGATCGCCCAGCTGATGGTCGGGCGCGAGCTCTCGAGCCTTTACCCGGCCAAGAACGAGCCCGATGTTGACGAGAAGGTGGTGCTCAGCGTCAGCTCGGTTTCGACGGGCTACGTCCATGATGCAAGCTTCGAGCTGCGCAAGGGTGAGATATTGGGCTTCTCCGGTATGATCGGCTCGGGCCGCACCGAATTGATGGAGGCGATCGTCGGCCTACGCGCTCGTGCGTCTGGCGAGGTCGTTGCCAATGGTCAAACGGTGCCACCGCATGACGTGCATGCGGCCATTGATGCCGGGCTTGCCTATATGACGAAGGATCGGAAATCCAAGGGCCTGCTGCTGAATTCAGGCATGGTCGTCAATCTGACCCTGCAGTCGCTCGACCGGCACGGCAAGTTCGGCTATCTGAGCGCCTCCAGCGAGGCGGATGCGCTGGCGCGGGCGCGACGCCGCTTCGACATCCGCGTGAGGGACGGAAATATCGTTGCCGGCCGCATGTCCGGCGGCAACCAGCAGAAGCTGCTGCTGGCGAAGATCATGGAAACCGAGCCGCAGATCATCATCATTGACGAGCCGACGCGCGGCATCGATGTGGGTACGAAGCAGCAGATCTATCATTTCATTTCCGCGCTGGCGCGCGACGGTCATTCGATCATCGTGATCTCTTCGGAAATGCCCGAGGTCATCGGGCTCTGCACGCGGATCGCTGTCATGCGTGAGGGGCGGATCGTCGGCGTGCTCGAAGGCGAGGAAATCTCCGAGCAGGAAATCATGCGTTATGCGGCGGGCCTGAAGAAAAAGACGGCTGCCTGAAAGGGCGGCGGAGAGCAGGGCGAATTCCCAGCAATCATGGGACGGGAGGTTGGTTTTGGTTATGAGCGTGGGTGAAGACAGCAGCGGCAAGGCAGGCCGGCGAGGGCGCTCCTGGCGGGATGTCGATCTTAGGGCAGTTGCGCCGTTTGCAGCACTGGTGCTGCTTCTGATCGTGGGCGCACTGGTCAACCCTAACTTCATCGGCATCACCAATCTCACCAATGTTGCGACGAGATGCGCCTTCATCGCCATCATCGCCGTCGGTGCCACCTTCGTCATTTCGGCGGGTGATCTCGATCTGTCCGTCGGCGCGATGGTCGCCTTCGTCGCCAGCCTGATGATCCTCTTCATGAATTCGGGCGTCATTTCCGATCCCTCCATGATGTTGGCGGCTGCCGTGCTGTTTTCGATCGTTGCCGGCCTGCTATGCGGCCTTGCCAATGGTCTGATTACGACCATGGGCAAGATCGAGCCGTTCATTGCGACGCTCGGCACCATGGGCGTCTATCGCGGCTTGACGACCTGGCTGTCGCAGGGCGGTGCCATCACCTTGCGACCGGCGGATATTCAGGCGCTCTACAAGCCTGCCTATTATGGCACAGTGCTCGGTGTGCCGGTGCCGATCGTGGTCATCCTCGTCGTCACCGGCATTGCGGCCTTCATTCTCTACCGCACCCGCTATGGGCGGCATGTGATTGCGGTCGGCTCCAACCGTGACGTTGCCCGCTATTCCGGCGTGGCGGTCAATCGCGTGCGAACCATCGCCTTCATCATCCAGGGCTTTTGCGTTGCCATTGCCGTGCTTCTCTATGTGCCGCGGCTGGGTTCGACATCGGCGACGACGGGCAGCCTGTGGGAATTGCAGGCGATCACCGCCGTCGTCGTCGGCGGCACGGCGCTGAAGGGCGGCGCGGGAAGGGTGTGGGGCACGATCTGCGGCGCCTTCATCCTCGAGCTCGTCGGCAATATCATGCTGCTTTCCAATTTCATCAGCGAGTATCTGCTGAGCGCCATCCAGGGTGCGATCATCATCATCGCCATGCTGGTTCAGCGGTCGCTTGCCCGCAAATAGTGAATAACCGGGTCAGGGGGGCGCCCGGTCGTCATGCTAAGGCCCTGTCTCTATCTGGGAGGAAGAAACATGCGAAAAAGACTCATAGGCTTGGCTGTCGTGATGGCGGCTTTGGCCGGCACGGTACATGCTGCCGACAAGAAGGTGACGATCGGCGTTTCCATTCCGGCCGCCGACCACGGCTGGACCTCGGGCGTGGTCTTCCATGCCGAGCGCGTCGCCAAGCTCTTGATGGCGGAGCATCCGGGGCTCAACGTCATCGTCAAGACCTCGCCTGACGCAGCGAGCCAGGCAAACGCCGTACAGGACCTTGAAACACAGGGCATCGATGCTCTCGTGATCCTGCCGTCGGATCCGGATCCGCTCGTCAACGCCATCAAGGAAGTCAAGGACAAGGGCAAGTTCGTGGCGCTCGTCGACCGTGCGCCGAGCAACAACGACAATTCCGTCCGTGACCTCTATGTCGCCGGCAACAATCCGGCGCTTGGCCAGGTCGCGGGCGAATACATCAAGAAGAACACGCCGGATGCACAGGTCGTCGTCATCCGCGGTCTGCCGATCCCGATCGATCAGCAGCGCCAGGACGGCTTCGACAAGGGCATCGCCGGCTCGAACGTCAAGGTTCTCGACCGCCAGTACGGCAACTGGAACCGCGACGACGCCTTCAAGGTCATGCAGGATTACCTGACTAAGTTCCCGAAGATCGATGTCGTCTGGTGTCAGGATGACGACATGGCCGTCGGCGTGCTGCAGGCGATCGAACAGGCCAAGCGCACCGATATCAAGTATATCGTCGCCGGCGCCGGTTCGAAGGACATGATCAAGAAGGTCATGGATGGCGACAAGCTTATCCCGGTCGACGTGCTTTATCCGCCGGCAATGGTCGGCACCGCCATGGAGCTGACGGCTGCCAACTTCTACGATCAAGTTCCGGTTCGCGGCAACTACATCCTGGATGCGACGCTCGTCACCAAGGATAATGCCAAGGACTTCTACTTCCCCGATTCACCGTTCTGATCGGTTTTTCGGTTGATCTTCCAGGGCGCCCGCCGGTTTCGGCGGGCGTTTTTTAAGTGTCCTATCAGCCCCGTTTTGCTGCGGATGGAAATTTTGCGGCACGTACCTCTTGCCGTCTGCGGCGTGCCGTGATTAGGTCGCAAGGCATTCGACTTTCAGCCCGACGACCCTATAGTTTTTGGAGGCTACGGCACCTCAGCCGCCTCGGATATGGGTCCGAAAGGTATCGGAAACGTTTACAGAACGCGATTAGGGAGGAATTACAGATGAAGACGATCAAGGGACCAGGCCTGTTTCTTGGCCAGTTCGCCGGCGATGCGGCACCGTTCAACTCGTGGGATTCGATCACGAAATGGGCTGCCGATGCCGGCTATATCGGCGTGCAGGTTCCGACCTGGGCAAGCCAGCTCATCAATCTGAAGAAGGCGGCCTCCTCGAAGGATTATTGCGATGAATTCGCCGGTGTCGCCCGCGCCAACGGCGTCGAAGTCACCGAGCTCTCCACCCATCTTCAGGGCCAGCTCGTCGCCGTGCATCCGGCGTATGACGAAGCCTTCGACGGTTTTGCGGCGCCGGAAGTGCGTGGGAATCCGAAGGCGCGCCAGGAATGGGCCGTCGAACAGGTCAAGATGGCGCTAACGGCTTCCAAGCATCTCGGCATCAAGGCGCATGCGACCTTCTCCGGCGCGCTTGCCTGGCCCTTCATCTATCCCTGGCCGCAGCGCCCGGCCGGCCTCGTCGAAACCGCCTTCGAGGAGCTTGCCCGCCGCTGGACGCCGATCCTCAACCATGCCGACGAAAACGGCGTCGACGTCTGCTACGAAATCCATCCCGGCGAAGACCTGCATGACGGCATCACCTTCGAGATGTTCCTGGAGCGCGTGAAGAACCATCCACGGGCCAACATGCTCTACGATCCCTCGCACTACGTCCTGCAGTGCCTCGATTATCTCGAGAACATCGACATCTACAAGGACCGCATCAAGATGTTCCACGTCAAGGATGCGGAGTTCAATCCGACCGGGCGCCAAGGCGTCTATGGCGGTTATCAAGGCTGGGTCGAGCGTGCCGGCCGCTTCCGTTCGCTCGGCGACGGCCAGGTCGATTTCGGTGCCGTCTTCTCGAAGATGACCGCCAATAATTTCGACGGCTGGGCCGTGGTCGAATGGGAATGCGCGCTGAAGCATCCCGAAGACGGTGCTCGTGAAGGTTCTGAATTCGTCAAGGCGCACATCATCCGCGTCACGGAAAAGGCCTTCGACGATTTTGCCGGCAGCGGCACGGACCAGGCGGCGAATAAGAGAATGTTGGGGCTATCATAATTTCCTTTTCCCAAGCGGGGAGAGAATGCTGCCCAGGCCGCCCTCGTCCTTCGAGGCTTCACTCCTTCGCAGAGCTCAGGAGGCTCCGCACCTCAGGATGAGGGCGGAGCGGACTCTCGCGAAACTCCACAAGAGCTATCTTTGGCATCGCTAGGTGGAAGGGTGTGGTGTGGCGCTGGCGTAGTGGATCAGCCTCACCCTGAGGTGGCCTGCAAGGCCCTCGAAGGGCGAGGCGGGTGGCTTGGAACGACAGGCACCCAAAATGCGAATTCCATTCATTCAGGAGGACAAAATGGCAATCGAAGGATCATCGGAACAGACGCGGGAGCCGCGCATCCGGCTCGGCATGGTGGGCGGTGGCGCCGGCGCATTCATCGGCGCTGTGCATCGCATTGCGGCACGTATTGACGACCAGTTCGATCTTGTCGCGGGCGCGCTCTCGTCTTCGCCGGACAAGGCTCAAGCTTCCGGCCGCGATCTCGGTCTCGATCCCTCGCGCACCTATTCCAGCTATCGCGACATGGCAATCCGCGAAGCCAAGCTGAAGAACGGCATCGAAGCGGTTTCGATCGTCACGCCGAACCATGTCCATTATGACGCCGCCAAGGAATTCCTGCGCCGCGGCATCCATGTCATCTGCGACAAGCCGCTGACCTCCAATCTTGCCGATGCCAAAAAGCTGAAGAAGGTGGCGGACGAGAGCGGCGCGCTCTTCATTCTCACGCATAATTACACCGGCTATCCGATGATCCGCCAGGCGCGCGAGATGATCGAGAATGGCGAGCTCGGCGATATCCGCATCGTGCAGGCGGAATATCCACAGGATTGGCTGACGGAAAATATCGAGCAGTCCGGCCAGAAACAGGCGGCTTGGCGCACGGATCCCTCGCAGTCCGGCGCCGGCGGCTCCACCGGCGATATCGGAACACATGCCTATAACCTCGCTTCTTTCGTCACCGGCCTCGAGCTGGACAGCCTTGCCGCCGATCTCGACAGCTTCGTTGAAGGCCGCCGTCTCGATGACAACGGCCATGTGCTGTTGCGCTTCAAGGCAAAGGGCAAGGAAAAGCCGGCCAAGGGCATGCTCTGGTGCAGCCAGGTGGCGCCCGGCCATGAGAATGGGTTGAAACTCCGCGTTTATGGTACCAAGGGCGGCATCGAGTGGACACAGGCCGATCCGAACTATCTGTGGTACACGCCATTCGGCGATCAGAAGCGGCTGATTACCCGTAATGGTGCCGGTTCTGGTGCCGCCGCGGCGCGCGTCTCGCGCATCCCTTCGGGTCATCCGGAAGGCTATCTGGAAGCCTTTGCAACGATCTACACAGAAGCCGCGCGTGCCATCAATGCCCGCAAGAAGGGTGTGGCGGTCGATCCGGCCGTGATCTATCCGACTGTGGATGACGGCGTGAAGGGTGTGGCTTTCGTCGAGGCCTGCGTTGCCTCGTCCAAGCGCAACGGCGCCTGGGTCAAGCTCTAAGCTTCACGTGAGGTCCGAGGCGGTGAACCCGCCTCGGATCTGCTTGTTCAAGTGGCGGTTTCCTGCTTGCGCTTCGTCAGTGCATCGACGCTCAGCGGGCCGGCGCCAGCGCTGGCGAGAAACAGGAAGATGAAGCAGAAGAGGATGGCAGCGGTGCCGCCGTTTTGTGCGGGGTAGAAGCTTTGCGGCGCGTGGCGGAGGAAATAGGCGAAGGCCATCAGGCCCGACAGCACGAAGGCGGCGATGCGCGTCTTGAAGCCGATCAGAACGAGGAAGCCGAGAGTGAGTTCGAGCAAGCCGGCGATCCAGGGTAGCGATCCGACGGCAGGCACATTTTCGGCTGCCGGGAAATGCAGGATTTTCTGCGTTCCGTAGCTGAAGAGCACGAGCGAGGCGACGATGCGCAGGAGGCTCAGCAGATGAGGATGGAGGGCGTGGATCGCAGGGAGCATTTGTGTCCTTTCGTTGTCAAGTGATGCTACCCTCAATTGATCCCCAGCCGAAAGACAAGTCACGACTGTTGACATTGCTGTTATCAAGCCGTGCGAAGAGTGTTGCTGCTGCCGGAGAAATTTTCCGGGGCGCTCTTAGAGGACTTGGTTTATCGGTACCTGCAACGTTGCAGTTTTCTATTGCGCCCCCCTGTACTTCGAGGGGGAGCTTGGTTAAACCGCAGCCAACGAAGCCAAAACAGACGGGATTTTCACCATGATCGATCCGAAGCTTCTTGCCGATCGCTTCCCCGGCGATTTCACATTCGGTGTTGCCACCGCCGCCTTCCAGATTGAGGGTGCCACCAAGGCCGACGGCCGCAAGCCGTCCATATGGGATGCTTTCGCCAATATGCCGGGCCGGGTCTATCAGCGCGATAATGGCGACATCGCCTGCGACCACTATAACCGGCTGGAACAGGATCTCGATCTGATCAAGGACATGGGCGTCGAGGCCTATCGCTTCTCGATCGCCTGGCCGCGCATCATACCCGAAGGCACCGGCCCGGTGAACGAAGCAGGCCTCGATTTCTACGATCGCCTGGTCGATGGCTGCAAGGCGCGGGGGATCAAGACCTTTGCGACGCTCTACCATTGGGATTTGCCGCTGGCGCTTGCCGGCGATGGCGGCTGGACTGCGCGCTCGACGGCTCATGCCTTCCAGCGCTATGCCAAGACCGTCATGGCCCGCCTCGGCGACCGCCTGGATTCTGTCGCCACCTTCAACGAGCCCTGGTGCATCGTCTGGCTGAGCCACCTCTATGGCATCCATGCGCCGGGCGAGCGCAATATGCAGGCCGCTCTTTACGCCATGCACTATATGAACCTTGCGCATGGTCTCGGCGTCGAGGCGATCCGCTCCGTGGCGCCGAAGGTGCCTGTCGGCATCGTCCTCAATGCCGCGTCTATCCTGCCGGGTTCGGACCAACCGGAAGATCTGGCCGCCGTCGAGCGCGCCCATCAATTCCACAACGGCGCCTTCTTCGATCCGATCTTCAAGGGTGAATATCCGAAGGAGTTCGTCGAGGCGCTCGGCGATCGCATGTCCGTCATCGAGGACGGCGATCTCAAGACCATCAACCAGAAACTCGATTGGTGGGGTTTGAACTATTATATGCCGATGCGCGTCTCCGATGACGCCTCCAAGAGCGGCGATTTCCCCTGGACGAAGGAAGCGCCGCCGGTCAGCGACGTAAGGACGGATATCGGTTGGGAGGTTTATTCGCCCGGCTTGAAGCATGTCGTCGAGGACCTCAACAAGCGCTACGAGCTGCCGGAGTGCTACATCACCGAGAACGGCGCCTGCTACAACATGGGCGTCGTCAATGGCGAGATCGATGACCAGCCGCGCCTCGACTACTATATCGAGCATCTGGGCGTCGTCGCGGATCTCATCAAAGACGGCTATCCGATGCGCGGCTATTTCGCTTGGAGCCTCATGGACAATTTCGAATGGGCGGAGGGCTACCGCATGCGTTTCGGCCTCGTGCATGTCGATTACGAGACCCAAGTGCGCACAATCAAGAAGAGCGGCAAGTGGTACAGGGAACTTGCCTCGCAGTTTCCGAGGGGCAATCACAAAGCGGTCTGACATGGTTCGGCCTCTCCCTTGAGGGGAGGGTGTCTGTCGCCCGAATCGGCGAAGCCTGATAGACCGCATGTATGACTCAGCGGCCGATTTCCCTTTATGCACTTTGCGGCAGCCAGCGGCGCGCTTCGACCAGCCGTAGGCTGCTGGAGGCGCTGCGGCTCGCTTGCCCCGAAGGCATCACCATTGCGATTTGCGATGTGATCGGCGATCTGCCGATCTTCAATCCGGACAATGAGGGTGAGCGAACACCAGCCGTCGTCGAGAGATTTGCGGCCGAGATCCGCAAGGCAGACGGTTTGATCGTGTCGTGCCCGGAATATGCCCATGGCATACCCGGCGGCTTCAAGAACGCGCTGGACTGGCTGGTATCGCGCGACGAGGTGCCATTCAAGCCGCTGATGTTTGCTCACGCGTCACATCGCGGCGATCTCGTATTGGCACAGCTCACCGATGTCTTGCGGACCATGTCACTACATATCGTTGAAGACGCCTTCTTGCGTCTGCCGGTTGCCGGCAAGAGCGATGAGATGCAGGCAGCAATGCTGCTGCAGGCGGGCGAAAGCGGCCTTTTCTCCGCAAGTCTCAGCCGTTTCGCGCAGGCGATTGCCACCATGGCATGAATTCTTCCGGTTTCGGCAGATCTACAACTCTTTCCTGTAGGAATCTCCAATTCGCCTTAACCGTTTATTGAAGACCTGACGGCAGACTTCTTCGCCAAGGAGAAAAGGCGTTGGGAGCAACTTTCAGGTCATTGCGTGGAAATACACAGATCGGTCGTCATTCCATCGTGACGGCCGTTTTAATTTGCTTTGCATTGATCGTTGCCGTCGTGACCTTGATGGTTCTTACCGCGATCGGCCGGGTTGCCGATTATTCCAACAAGCTGGATGACGAGCGCTCCTGGGAAACGACTGTCGGTGCACTGAAGACTTTTCAGGGACAGCTGGAAGCGACGCTGCACGACCATTCCGCCCGCAATGATGCGGCGCGAAGCGTGTATGGAACGGACGATCAAGGCTGGATCGTCGGCAATTACGGCGACATTTCGTCCAACGGTGCGCTGTTCGATACTGCCGTCATTGTCGACGACAACAATAGGCCGATCGTTGCCTATCATGACGGTGAGCCGTTGACTGGCAATATCGAGGAGGTCCTTGGCGCCGCTGTCTGGGCGCTCGTCGATCAGGCGCGAACAACGCGTGTGACGGGGGTGCCCGAAGCCTCGGGCTACATCATGACCAGGGATGGTATCGCGGCGGCCGGTGCTGCGACGATCCGCGAAAGATCCGGCCGCATTCCGGTGCCCGAAGGTCATCGGCGTTATCTGATCCTCGTCCGCTACCTGGACGCTGGCCGGATCAAGATGCTCTCGAATACCTATGTCATCAGCGGATTGACGCTGATGCCGCCGGAAACCGTTGCCCGCTATGCCGTCTCCATCGTCGACCCGCTCGGCAAGTCGCTGGGACGGCTGGTGTGGAGCTCGCGCCAGCCCGGGGACATGAGCTATCAGCAGGTCCGCCCGTTGGTGCTTGGCGCGCTTGGTCTGGTGGGCCTGTTCTTCATAGTGCTTTTGATCCTGGGATCGATGGCGGGACGCCGGCTGCGGGCGGAAGAGGTCCAGGCGCGTCAGGTTTCTCTTCGCGATCGGCTGAGCGGGCTCCTCAACCGCGAGGGATTGCGGCTCGATGTGGATCGCCTGGTCGAGCGGGCGCGCTCCGATGGCACCAATGTCCTGCTTCTCTACCTCGATCTCGATGGCTTCAAGGAAATCAACGACGCTTACGGTCATGGCACCGGCGATCAACTGATCCGCGCGGTAGCCGCCGGGCTCAAGGTTCTCGTGCCGCCGCAGGCAGCCCTGGCGCGCCTCGGCGGGGATGAATTCGCCGTCGCCTTCCCGACGAAGGAACTCAATGACGCTCCAGCTTTGCGGTTGGCCGAGCAGATCCTGGATTTCCTTGCCGAGCCTCTGGAGATCGGCCGCCGGGTGGTCGTGGTCGGCGCGAGCATCGGCATCGCAAGCTCGCCTGAAGGCCGCATCGATCGCGAGGAACTGGTGCGCCGGGCCGATCTTGCCATGTACAAGGCCAAGGAAGCCGGCCGTGCCCGCATGACCTGCTACGAGACAGCCATGGATGCGCATCGCGAGGAACGCAATGCGCTGGAACTCGATCTGCGACGTGCCATCGAGATGGAAGAGCTGGCGCTCGCCTATCAGCCGCTGGTCGATGCATCGAGCTGCGAGATGATCGGCGTCGAGGCGCTGGTGCGGTGGAACCGTCCCGGCCACGGCCCGATTTCGCCAGAGGCCTTCATTCCGATCGCCGAAACCAGTGGCCTGATCGAGGCATTGGGCCTGCTCGTCCTGCGCAAGGCCTGCGAGGCGGCAAGACACTGGCCGGATCTGCGTGTTGCCGTCAATGTTTCACCGGGCCAGTTCCGCAATCCCGCCTTCGCTGATTATGTCCGCAGCGTGCTCAACAGTACCGAAATCGAAGCCGATCGTGTGACGCTGGAAATCACCGAAGGCTATATCATTCAAAATCCGGAGCGTACCCGTCAGTCGATCGAGCGGTTGAAGAGGCTCGGCGTCAAGGTGGCGCTTGATGACTTCGGCTCCGGTTTTTCATCCATCGGCTACCTGCGCCAGTTCGGGTTCGATCGCATCAAGATCGATCGCTCGCTGACGATGAATGTGCTGGAAGACAACCGCGCCCGCGAAATGGTCAAGGCGACCGTGGCGCTGGCGCGTTCGCTCGACATTCCCGTTACGGCCGAAGGCATCGAATCCGAGGCACAAGGAAGGGCACTGGAAGACTTCGGCTGCGACGAGCTGCAGGGCTATTTCTACGGCAAGCCGATGCCGGACGCCGAGATCAGCAAGCGGCTTGCGGTACAGATGGCAACCGCACTGGATGAAGAACACGCCGCCGCCTGATACGCGTGGAGCATTGGCGCATTCCCGAGAGAAGGCCGGAGCGCGGTTCCTCCGAAAATGCTTTAGCCGATATGCTCGTGGCCGCGCTTGCGAGCGAGCGCGATCTGGCGCTGCCTTTCGCGGTAACGCTCGCGATCCTCTTCGCTGCGTTCATGATAGCAATGGCTGCAGGAGACGCCGGCCTCGTAAAAGGGTGAGGTCACTTCCTCTGACGTAATGGGGTTGCGGCAGGCGTGGCAGAGCTTGTGATTGCCCTCCTTCAGGCCGTGTTCGACCGAGACGCGCTCGTCGAAGACGAAGCAGGCGCCTTCCCACAGGCTCTCTTCCGCCGGCACTTCCTCGAGATATTTCAGAATGCCGCCCTGGAGATGGTAGACCTCGTCGAAGCCTTGCTGCTTCATGAAGGCGGTTGCCTTCTCGCAGCGGATGCCGCCGGTGCAGTACATGGCGATCTTCGGCTTGTTGTGCAGGCCGGTATTGTCGCGCACCCAATCGGGAAATTCGCGGAAGGTCTTGGTCTTCGGGTCGACCGCGCCCTTGAAGACGCCGATCGCGGTCTCGTAGTCGTTGCGGGTGTCGATGACGATGGTGTCGGGATCGGAGATCAGCGCGTTCCAGTCCTTCGGCGCGACATAGGTGCCGACGACCTTGGTCGGGTCAATATCCTCGACGCCCATGGTGACGATCTCTTTCTTCAGCTTCACCTTCATGCGCACGAACGGCATTTTCGATGCGCGGCTTTCCTTGTGTTCGAGGCCGGCAAATTCCGGCTGGGCACGCAGGAAGGTTAGCACGGCGCCGATAGCGGCATCCGTGCCGGCGATCGTGCCGTTGATCCCTTCATGCGCGAGCAGCAGCGTGCCCTTCACGCCCTTTTCCTCGCAGAGCGCAAGCAGGGGCTCGCGCAGACTTTCGAAGCGCGGAAAGGAAACGAAATGATAGAGCGCGGCAACGAGGAATGCGCCGGTCGCGTCGCGCCGTGGATCTGAAAGCATGTCGGTCATGCCGGTGAAATACAATTTTGCGGGCTTTCAGGCAATCGGGATTTACGCCGCAGCCCGCGCCTTCGCCATTCTGCCCGATCGGTGTCACCTACGACGTCAAAGGAAGGCATTTCAAGATGAGCTTATCGTGCAGGCGGCGCATCATCCTTGATGTCGTCGGCAAATCTGCGCATGAGCCGCACAAGGTCCTCGATATCCTGGTCATCCCATTTGGCGAAAATGGACCGGGCGATCCTCTCGCGCGCCTCATCGATGCGGTCGGTCATCGCCTTGCCCTGTTCGGTGATGACGGCCTCGCGAAGCCGGCGGTCGATCGCGTTCTCCTGCCGGCTGATCAGCCCAAGCCCCTCCATCTTCGCAACCTGACGGCTGACGGTGGTGTAGTCGCGCCCGACGCGATCAGCCAATTCGACGACGCCGATGGGGCCGAGCCGTTCCACCAAAACCAACAGGGAAAACAGTGCGCGATCGAGGGAGATGCCCGCCTCCTTAATCATCGCTTCATCGCGTTGGGGCCGGTTCATGACGCCGACGATTTCGACCAGCGCGCTATGGAGTTCGCGTAGCCGACCACTGATATGTGTATTTTGCAAGCTTTTTGTTGACACCGGATCGCCCTTCTTTTAAGTATGTGCATATTACACATATGGAGATGGAAATGACAGAGCAATTTGCAGCCGATGTGCTGATTTGCGGTGCAGGCGCGGCCGGCCTGGCGCTGGCCATCGATTTGGCAAGGCGGGGGATTTCCTTCCGTCTGATCGAGAAGATGGACCAGCCTTTCCGTGGTTCGCGCGGCAAGGGTATCCAGCCGCGAACCCAGGAGATTTTCGAGGACCTCGGCATTCTCGACCGGATCGTCGCGGCCGGCGGCATGTATCCGCCCGAGCGGCGATATCGCGAGGACGGCAGATTTATCGAATCCGACATTGCCGAACGTCAGGACCCGACACCGGCAGAACCGTACCATCTGCCGCTGATGATACCGCAATTCCTGACCGAAAAGGTGATGCGTGAGAGGTTGCTCGAGCTTGGCCACAGGCCGCAATTCGGCTGCGAACTCGTTGGTTTCGAGCAGGACCCGAGCGGCGTGACCGCGCGTCTCGCGGGCGAGGCAGGAGAGGAAACTCTCCGCGTGCGCTGGCTTGTCGGCGCCGATGGCGGCCGCAGTTTCGTTCGCCATGCCCTTGGTATCGACTTTCCGGGCAAGACCCTCGGCGTTCGCGCCATCGTGGCCGATGTCATTTTGACCGGTCTCACGCGCGATGCCTGGCACCGCTTCAACGACGGCGACATGTCGCGGCAGATCATGTTTTGCCCGCTCGCCGGGACCGAGATGTTCCAGATCCAGGGGCCGATCCCTCTTAACGGCGACATCGATCTTTCGGCCGAGGGGCTTGAAGCCATGGTGGCGGAGCGCACCAGGCGCGACGATATCCATATCCAATCCGTGTCGTGGTCGTCGGCCTACACCATGAATGCGCGTCTGGCCGATCGATACCGTGTCGGCCGCGCGTTTCTCATCGGTGATGCCGCCCATATTCATCCGCCGACCGGCGGCCAAGGCCTCAATACCAGCGTGCAGGATGCCTATAATCTCGGATGGAAGCTGGCTGCGGCCGCCCATGGAGCCGACGATAAGCTGCTCGACAGCTATGAAGAGGAGCGTCAGCCCATTGCTGCAGCGGTGCTCGGTCTGTCAACAAGGCTTCTCGATGCCCAGAAACAGGGCACTATGCAGCGCGGTCGCGAGGTGCGTCAGCTCGATATAGGTTATCCTTCGTCTTCGCTCACGCTCGAAACGCTTGGGCGCAGCGGCCGCCTGTCTGCTGGCGACCGGCCCCCGGATGCGCCGATCCGCGGCGTTGCCGGTCAGCCGAAACGGCTGTTCGATCTGTTCCAAGGCGGGCATTGGACATTGCTCGGCTACGAAGTACAGCCGGGATCGGTGCCGCCGCGCGCAGGCCTGCATATTCATACTTTCGGCGCGTCAGGCGACATGGTCGACGCCGAGGGCTATCTTCGCGACATCTACGCTCTCTCCTCCGGCGAATGGGTGCTCGTGCGGCCAGACGGATATATCGGCGCGATCGCTGCGGCCGACGACATTGCGATGCTGGAAGGTTATTTCACGCAAGTGGGGCTTGGTTCGGCGGATGCGTCGGGCGTCTGAGGCAATTGCGGGTCATGCCGATTGCGCTGTCTGAGCCGGGCGCGTGGCTCCGTCAGTCCGCCGCCTCCAGCCAAAGGTGCTTGATAGTTCGCGCCTCGCTCTCCGGCTTGTCGGCGAAGACCCAGCGAGCTCGCTCAAGCGCCTCCTTGCGCGCGGTCTGCTGCCGGGCAATGATTGCTTCCAGCAGGCGGGCGTGATCATCGTTTCTTTCGAAGAGATGCGGCTCGCGGTCGGCGACATCGGCCAATATCGACATGTCGAGATAGCGGCCGAGCACGTCGACCAGGGCCTTGGCCTCCAGCTGCTTGGCATGCATGGCGGCCGGCCAGACATCGCGCAGCAGCATGTGATGCATCCAGTAGTCCTGGCTGCGCTTGCGCAGATCGTGAAAGCTCTCTACGTGGGCCGCTTCCGCATGGCATTCGGACAGTGCTCGCAGCGCCTTGCGGACGTTCTTGCGCCAGCTTTTCTGAAAGAGACGGGCCGTGTCGCGGCGGCCGCAGTCGAAGGATATTTCCTTCAATGCCTCACGCGCCTCCGCACAAGTGGCGACCGCTGCCCGTGCTTTGTCTTCGAGATCTGTTTCGGCTTCCGCCATACGGTCGCGTCTCGCGGTCAGCAGATCGCTCACGCGAGCCAGCGCATGCAGTTCCTCCGCAGATGCAGCGGTTGCCTGCAGATAATGGCTGATCTCGATCAACGCGGTTGCGTCGCGCACCCCGGAAAGCGTGAGCGCTACATTCCGAAGCCGGTCATTTTCCCGCTGCTGAAATTGGTGCGCGATGGGAGCTATCAACCGGTAGAGCGCCCGTACGCGCTTGATATTCTTGCGAGCCGCGTGAACCGCTTCGTGCAGGCCCTGCGGCCTCTCGGTCAGTACGGCCATTGCCTTGCCGAGTTGATGCGCCGCGGCCTTATGCACCTCGTCATCAAGAGCCCGATCAGGCCGTATGCGATAGCTCATCGTATTCCTGTTCGAACTGCGTCGCGAGGGCCTGGTTGGAATAGCGGTATTCGCCTGTCACCTCACGTCCGATCCAGTCCGGCAGTTCCGGATTGTCGCTTTCGTCGTCCATTTCCACTTCGGCAATGACGAGGCCGCGATGGGCGCCGCGGAAGACATCCACTTCCCAGGTAAAGCCCTTGAACTGCACCTTGTGGCGAGTCTTCTCGATGACGAGCCCGATCGCCGTTTCCAGCAATTCCTCCGCTTCGTCGACGGGGATCTCATATTCGAATTCGTCCCTCGTCATCGACTTGCCGATCTTGATCGTCAAGGTTGCCTTGGTATCGTTCGTCAGCCGTATGCGCACGGAACGGTCTGCCATGGAGGCAATATATCCCTGTCGCAGGATCAGCCGCTCCGAAACGGAATCACGCCAATGATCGCCGCGCACCAGAAACTTTCGCTCGATCTCTTTTGCCATGCGTTTGACATGCTCCACCGGCACAGATTGGAATAGCCTATAGCAAGTTGCCCCGATTTCCTACCCGTCGTATTTAAAGCGAGCTTTTGTCTCGACAAGCACCTTCGGGAAGGCTATTCGAAAGCCGGATTTCAATCGTTTTAAAGGGAGTGAACCGACCATGGGCGAGAAAACCGAGAAGCTTCTTTCCATCCTGAAACTGCAGCCCGTCGTTCCCGTGCTGATCGTCGACGATGCGAAATCGGCCGTGCCGCTTGCCCGCGCGCTCGTCGCCGGCGGCCTGAAGGCTATCGAGATCACGCTTCGCACCGCCGGCGCGCTCGACGCGATCCGGGCTGTCGCTGACGAGGTGGAAGGGGCTGAAGTCGGGGCCGGTACGATCCTCAATGTCAGCCAGTGGGACGCGGCCGTAGAAGCCGGTTCGAAGTTCATCGTCAGCCCCGGCACAACGCAGGAATTGCTCGACGCTGCGCGCGGCTCGCACGTGCCGCTGCTGCCGGGTGCCGCTACCGCAAGCGAAGTGATGGCGCTGCGCGAGGAAGGCTATACGGTGCTGAAGTTCTTCCCGGCAGAGCAGGCCGGGGGTGCCTCCTATCTCAAGGCCCTTTCGTCGCCGCTCGCCGGTACGGTCTTCTGCCCGACCGGCGGCATCTCGCTGAAGAACGCCCATGATTATCTGTCGCTGCCGAACGTCATCTGCGTCGGCGGCTCCTGGGTTGCACCGAAGGAGCTGGTGGCATCAGGCGATTGGGCTGGGATCACCAAGCTTGCCGCCGAGGCCGCCGCGCTCAAGGGCTGAGACCCAAGCCTATCGAATTCGATTTCAAAGGCGCGTGGAGCTTTCCGCGCGCCTTTTTGCATGATGTGGATTGGTATTTGCGGTTGCGCTTCCTATCTCCCCTTCACCATCAAAAGGACGGAGGACCATCCATATGATCGACGCCCGCAAGCTTCTTGACCAGTTCCTGGGATCGCAGGTTCCAGGGGTGCAGGGGACCGTGAGAGACAGGGCAACGCAGGCCATCAATCTCGCCAGGGACAATCCGATGGCGACGAGCGCGATTGCCGGCGTGCTGCTCGGCACGAAAAGTGGGCGTCAGATCGCGGGCAATGCGCTGACGCTTGGCGGTCTCGCCGCCATCGCAGGCCTCGGCTATCAGGCCTACAAGAATTATCGCGATGGCAATCAGCCGCAGCCGGCGCCGCAATCGGCCCCGCAGGCCGAGCCGCAGTTCCTGCCGCCGCTGACAGATTCCGGTTTCAGCACGTCGCCGGCGGTTGCCAGCAATGATTTTGCGCTTTCGCTGGTGCGTGCCATGATCGCCGCCGCCCGCGCCGACGGCCACATCGACGATTCCGAACGCCAGCGCATTCTTGGCAAGGTGCAGGAGGCCGGTGTCGGATCCGAGGCGGAAGCCTTCTTCCAGCGCGAACTTGCCAATCCCGTCGATCTCGATGCCATCGTCGCCTCGGCAAAGACCGAAGAACAGCGCGTGCAGGTCTATACCGCGTCGCGATTGGCGATCGAACCGGATTCGCGGGCCGAGCGCGGCTATCTCGATCTCTTGGCCGGACGGCTTGGACTCGCGGACGCCCTGGTCGATCATATCGAGGCGACCGTTGCCGGCGCCAAAGTTCAGCTCTGACTGATAGGGCCGGTTGCCTTTCCTCGGCAGCTGGCCTAAGCATGTCGCGCAAAAGTGCGCAGCGGTTTTGCGACAACGACATGCGTGAAATCAAGAGCTTAAGGCGCAAGGAGCGAATCTGAAGGATCGCGACGCGTTTTAAGCCTTCGCCGGAACTCATGTCAGGGCGTCAGGGATGGCTATATTGACGGACAAGAAAAGCGAAACCCGCTCGGCGGCAATTGCGGCTGGCGTTATTCTGTTGGTCGCGACCGCCGTGCTTTACCTGATGCCGAATGTCATCGTCTGGCTCGGCTCGATCTCGCCATGGCTCGGCACCAGTTTCGGCGTGCTCGTCATCCTGGCGTTCTTCTTCGTGTTCTGGATGCGGGCGCGCTATCAGCGTCGCAATAAGCCGTAAGCACTAGAGCGGTTCAGATTTTGTTTGAATCGTGGATTCCCTTTTGATGTCGAATATGATTCAAGATGCTGGCTGAGAGGAGGTCAGCATTGATGGTCGCAC
>NZ_JAQJCG010000039.1:0-39571 GCF_030182565.1 Rhizobium centroccidentale
TGGAAAGCTCCGGGCCTACGCGCGCTGACCCCATGCAACCATAGGGAGGGGTTCCTTTTGGGAGCCGATAAGGGGTCCCGTTACGACGCCGATTGACACTATGACCATCAACCCATCGTCGATCATTTCCGGAGGATCGATGAGCAGAGGGTGATGGGCGCGATGACGATCAGGGGCGACGAACGGATTTATTTCTTCGAACTTCAACGCGTCGACGAGTCTTGAAAACGGCTCATCCGGCCATCATTTGCCGTTCTCCACCCGTATTGATGATCGGGTTTGCACAGCCCGTCCGCCGCGCGCGATGGTCCGGGTGGGCTGGCGCTCGCGTATGGGTCGAGCGCCCTATCAATGTTCGGCGGTTGGCTCGCCATTTATGTCGAATACTGCAGCATTGTCCTGGACCTCCCGCAAGCCCTTATAGGAAGCGTGGCGCAGATTGCCGTCATCGGTCCATCCCCGAAACTCGATCTCGGCGATCAAGGTCGGCTGTACGAAGACGAGCTTCTTGCCCTTGAGCGGCACTACGGGTTGGCTGGTTTTAAGTGTGTCGAGCTTCTTCCTGAGATAGGCGGCATCCTTGGCATCGAACCCCGTTCCGACGGCGCCGACATAGACCCAATCGTGGCCCTTTCTGCCGGCAACAAGAAGGCTCCCGATGCCGCTGCGGGCGGAGGCGGATCGCTCATAGCCGATGATCATGAAGCTTTCGCTCTGCACGCATTTGATCTTTATCCAATCTCCGGTTCGCCCGGATCGATAAGGTCGATCCCGGTGCTTGGCAATAATGCCCTCAAGCCCTACCGAACAGGCCTTGGCGAGAAGTGCCGCGCCGTCACCCTGGACTTCTTCCGACAGCTGTGTTGCGCCCGTGGCACCATCGAGAAAATCCTCAAGCAAATGCCGGCGGGCGGAGAGCTCCATTCCCGTGAGATCGTGACCATCAAAATAAAGCAGGTCGAAAGTGAAAAAGACCGCTTCCGTCGAGGCTCGTTTGCCACCGCGTCCGCCAAGCGATCGCTGCAATGCTCCGAAGTCGGAGTGACCCTTGTTATTAAGTACCACGGCCTCGCCATCGAGGATGGCGGTCCCGACATCCAGTTTCCGCGCGGCATCGGCGATGGCCGGAAAGCGATGCGTCCAGTCATGGCCGCCGCGTGTGATGATGCGCACACGTTTCGGCTCGATATGGACGCACAGGCGATAGCCGTCCCACTTCACTTCGAACGCCCACTCCGGGCCTTGTGGCGGAACCGTTTTCAGAAGAGCCAGGCAAGGCTCGATCCGGCCCGGCATCTTGTCAAAGGGAAGATTGGGCTGGTAAGGGTCGCGGCGCCGGGCGGGCTTCGACCGGGCGACTTGGTCCTCCCGCAGCAACGGCTTGGCGGGTCTCCTCATCGTTTTGCTCGCTTCTCGGCCTCGACCGATCTCTCCAAGGCATCCATGATATTGATCACATTGCTGGACTGAAGTGCTTGCGTCGTCTTGCTCTTTGGGCTGGGGGAGTTTTTCAGGCGCCTCTTCCTGGCGGCGACAGTGTCGAGCAGCAGCTCCTGGGCCGGCTCGGCCACCATTTTCGGGACCGGATCGTTGTCTGCCGTCTGACGAATTCACGGATGAGCGGCATCATGTCTGGGTTCGTCTTCTCATAGCCGATCCTCTCGAATACAAATTTCGGCGCGGACCTTGTCGCCGTAACGCAGCGCCAGGCAACGATACGCTTGCCGCGTGGCTCGATCATGACGGTACGTTCGCGACGCGAGATCATCAGCCGGGATATGCCGATTATTTTTAGACGTCCACCGCATCGCGGATCACGCAAAACGCTGCCCGGGATAGCGCGAGGCTTATAGAAGAGGCCCCGCTCTTGCGGAAGCTCCCTTCCCCAGTCTTTAATCGCGATGCTCCGGCATTGCCTTCAGCTGGTCCTTCGTCCAGGACGTCACGCCATGGATCTCACCGCTTTCGTCGCGCATGAAATCGAGATCGGTCACTCGAACGGACACCGGCTTTGCACCGATACCGAGGAAGCCGCCGACGTCGATCACGACGCTGCTGCCGCTGCCGGCCCCATGCACGTGGTCAACCGTGCCAATCTTGTGATCATCGGCATCATAGATCGATGCGCCTTCCAAATTAGCCTGTGTAAGTTCTTCTTCGGCCAGTCGTATGTGGTTGCTGTGATCCATGAGCGAATCCTCCTTTTGCTTCCGAAAGCAATATTGATTGGCAAGGTGATCGTTGTTGCGTTCCTGCTTGTCCATGTGCTTGGAGCTATCGCTGCGGCCCACGATATTTTCTCCTCGATCAACATGAGGACCAACGGCGGTTTGAAGGCTTTGTTCCCAGCTGAGTCTATTTGCCGTCAAATCCCTATGGCCGGCATCCGGCGCAGGATCGGAGCAAGGTCATGTCCTGAAACTTGTCAGGTCATCCTAAGATGCATTTGGCCGTCGTAAGTAATCGCCAAGTCGAGAGTTTGATTTATAGCGAAGCCTCTTCCATGCGATTGATTCAATGCATCTTTTAGGGACGTGGCGCGTTTTGGCGGTATGACAACCGGAATGGAGTAATTCCATGACGACGAGAAAACGCATCGGTACCGGCATCGACAAACGCAATGTCCGGCAAAAGGAGACAGGTCAAGTCAAGACAAGCGTCGATGTCAGCCGTTCGCTTTCGGCCGACCGGCATCACAAGCCAAGGAAGAATGCCAAGCCCGTTGAAGGTGATCGCGACCATTACGGCGAGCACGGAAGCGCATGAGGATCGCCACCTTCAATGTCAACGGCATCAATGGCCGGCTCGATATTCTTCTGAGATGGCTCCGTGAAACAAAGCCTGATGTCGTTTGCTTGCAGGAATTGAAGGCACCGGACGATAGATTTCCGGTTAAAGCGGTAAACGACGCGGGCTATGGGGCGATCTGGCATGGTCAGAAAAGTTGGAACGGCGTCGCCATTCTGGCAAAGGGGCAGGAACCCCTTGAGACAAGACGCGGGTTACCGGGCGATCCCGACGACACGCATAGCCGATATATAGAGGCGATTATCGACGGCATTTTAATCGGCTGCCTCTACCTTCCAAACGGGAATCCGGCACCAGGTCCGAAGTTCGATTACAAGCTTCGCTGGTTCGAACGGCTGAGCACCTATGCGATTGAACTTCTGGATCTCGACGCAGCTGTGGCGCTGGTCGGTGACTTCAATGTCATGCCGACCGACATCGATGTCTATGCGCCTGATAGATGGCGCGATGACGCGCTCTTTAGACCGGAGGTCCGAGCCGCTTATGCCGAACTCACGTCGCAGGGATGGACGGATGCGTTGCGATATCTGCATCCAGACAGGCGAATCTATACCTTCTGGAAGTATTTCCGGAACGCATTCGCGCGCGACGCGGGTCTCAGAATCGATCACTTTCTGCTCAGTCCTGCGTTGGCGACCGACCTTACAGTGGCTGCGGTGGACAAGTTCGTGCGTGGATGGCCGCACGCCAGCGATCACGCGCCGGTGTGGATCGAGATTGGCTGATATTTTAATCAGCAAAATTCATCAATCCCGCGTGGTGGCCGGGAAGGGAGCAAAGGCCGACCGTCTGACGCGGGCGTTTCAGGCGACGAGCTCCATATGCGCGCTATTCAGCGGCATCACCTTATAAGTTCTGCACCGCGGAAGACTTTTCCCGTGATCGGGTGCAGCAGCCTCCGCCGGCTAGAGCAAGGTCAGCAGGAAAGCAGCCACCTCATCCTTTCATTTTGGCGCAGCGCCCAAGACGATGCCTTTCTAAGGCCTGTGCTCGTTCGCTGCCACAGCGTCTGGCAGAAACCGGACGCCGGCCCCGGTGAGGGCGGCGTTGATCTCTTGTGCTTGACGGAGATGATCGAGCACGATCGGTAGCATCGATCCGGCCAGGCGTTGCATCTCTGCATCCTCGCCGAAGGAGATTTCCCAGGCCAGCAGTTGCGCCGTCTTCTGATGATCGACAATCTGGGCCGCAATATAGGCCCTGTCGAAAGGCTCGCCGTTCAGCTTATCCAGGCGGTCGCGGACCACCTGATGGTCGGGATCAAGTCCAGTCGGCAGCGGGATCTTTGCGGCATCGGCGAGATTTTTGAGCTTTCCATTGGCATCGCTGTGGTCCTGAACCATCCTGTCGGCAAACTGCTTTACAGGGTCGGCGCTGGCCTTCTGGCCCGCCATATGGCCCAACTCCACTTCGGCTAATCCACCTGCGGCTGCAAGCTGTGCGAACAGCCGGTCTTGGTTGTTGGTCTGGTTGGGAGCCGGAACACCCGGTTTTGCCATTCTCGTGTCGACACCCATTCCCGCTGGATTGCCGATTTGGGCGGTGGCCGTGCTCGAAAGCAGCAGCAGTGCGCTGAGAGCAACGATAACATGACGGCCCATGCGCTTCTCCTTTGTCCTCACAGTGTGAGCATGTAGGCGACGAGATCCTTCTTTTCCTGTTCCGTCAGCTTCACGCCTAGGACGAGATTGAAGAACTCGACGGTATCGGCAAGGGTCAGCAAGCGGCCATCATGAAGGTAGGGTGGAGAATCCTTGATGCCGCGTAAAGTAAAGGTCTTGATCGGCCCATCGGGCAGCGTGACGAAATCGTTGAAGACCTGGCCGATCTTGTAGAAGCGTTCAAGCTTCAAGTCGTGCATGTTGTTGTCCATGAACGCTGTCTGCGGCACATGACACTCGGCGCATCTTCCCTTGCCCATGAATATCTGTTCGCCGGACACTTCCTGAGGCGTGGCAAGTGCAGGATCCAGCCGCCCGAACGGATCGAGTTTGGGTGCCGGCGGAAAATCGATGATGTTCTGCATCTGCGCCATCATTGCGACCTGGTTGGGTCGGTCGGGAAGATTGACCCCTTTGCGTGTCGCGCTCACGTGATCGCCGTTGAAATAGGCTGTTCGCTGCTCGAATTCGCTGAAGTCTTCGACCGAGCGCAGCGATCGCTTCGACCCGTGGATCTGCTGGTTGAAGAGGCCGCGCAAGCTGGTGGTGTCAAGTCGAAACCGGTCGGCCTGAGGACGAACGTCCGGCGTCAGATGAAAGGCGGCATTGGTGTGAAAATTGGAATGGCAGTCGAGACAGGCGACGCCGGTGCTCTGATCCGCAACCTTGCGGTCTTCGGTCTGGTTGAATTCCTCCTGCGGAAACGGAGTCAGAAGCAGCCGAAGCCCTTCCATCTGGACCGGCGTGATGACGCCGTTCATGATTTCGTAGAAGTTCTTGATCGTCAGCAACTGACCTCGCGAGACGTCTCCGAGTTCGGGATGTGTGGTCAGGAAGATCGGTGGCGGAAACTCGGGCGTGAAATTATCCGGAAGATCGAAATCGACGTCGAAACGACGCAGATCGCGCATCTCCTGAGCGTGAATTTCATCGATTTCACGATTTGGAAAAACCTGGCCGCCCGTCGCCTGCTTGACATGAGGCAAGGGCAAAAACCCTTCCGGCAGAAGGTTCCGCGCTCGGATCTCCGATGGCTTCATGGCGGCGAGCTGATCCCAGCTGACATTTGCCGGAAGCTTGACGCGAACGCCGTCTTGCACCGGCTTCATGCCGCTGGACATCTTGACGTCAGGCATGGGCTTGTCGGCAAGATCATAGCGCCGCTCAAGCAGCATCCTCTGCCGTTCCACGACCGCGGGCTTTTGAGCCTCGTCGATCGCCCGGGCTTGCAAAAAGGGCATGGTCGGCAGCGGCCTGTAGGTCGCATCAGGCGGCAAGGGATCGGAAATGGCTCCGACGGCAAGGACTGCAACTCCAGAAAAAGAGGCGCCAAAAGCCAGACTTAAATAACGAGATCTCCGCATGTCCCTCTCCCCGTCGCGGACAAAGTCAGCGTTCCCAACTTTGTGGAAGATCAAAAGTTCCGGGCGGCAATCGGACATTGTGAAGAAACCTCCGAACCGAGATCGAGACGATGGTGCTTTTCTACGTGTTGCCCTGCATTGGCGTAGGTTTCATTCTCTGGTCCTCTCGATGGGCCAGAGCTTACTTCAAAATAGATTATTTCACGGGGCAACGTCAGATGCGATGGCAGATGTGGGGCATTTTTTGCCTGCCTATTCCATCTCGATAAGTCGACATCAGGCAAAAGCCATTGTGATATCCAATCGATGAACTAGCGCAGATCAGATCTGTCGGATCTTAGGGTTCGAATCCTTTCAAGAGCGGCCATTTGAAGATCGGCGTTCCACGCAAGCGAGAGCGCCTTATCGCGGCGATGCGCGATGTCGAGAATGAACCTAGCCGAGCTGCGCTTCGAACCCGCGAGAGCGATTTGACAAACTTTGCCAAGTTCGGCTAATCTTCTCGTCCTATGGAGAATCGAATGGCTACGATGAACGTATCTCTTCCGGACCCGATGAAAGATTGGGTCGAGGCGCAAGCAAAGACCGGGCGATATTCCAATGCGAGCGACTATGTGCGCGATCTGATCCGGAGGGACCAAGTTCGCTGTGATAAGATTGCCGCCATGCAACGCTTCGTTGATGAAGGTCTTAAAAGTGGTGTTGGTAGCCGGTCGAAGGACGAACTCTTTGCCGCGGCAGTCGCGCGTGGGGAAACGACGCGCGGCAGGTAATGCGTTTTAGCCTTTCAGTCCAAGCGGAAGAGGATATCATTACAATCGCCGAACAAGGTGTGCGCATGTTCGGATCCGCACAGGCTAGGCGGTATCATGACGAACTGTTTGCGGTGCTTGATCTCATTGCCGCTAATCCGCGAATGGCGCGTGAGCGAGAAGAGATTTCGCCGCCAGTTAGAATTCATCCGTTTAAAGCCCATCTCATTGTCTACCGGATCGAGGAGAACGGAGCAATTTTCGTGATCCGAATACGGCATGGACATGAAGACTGGGCGAGCGATCCCGTTTAAGCACTCGCCGAGTGAATGAACAAGCACAGTTGCATGATGGGCATTAAGGCCGGGAGTGTGACGCGTGTCCACATCATCTGGCATTCCCTAAATCGCTATTATCCCATGCTTTTATTTGCGGGATCTGCTGTTCGATCCCCATCAACTGCAAAAATGTATTTTTGTGACCGGGATTCGCGGTCAACCGGTCTTGGCGCCAGCACAGCTTCGTCGGCTACGCAACATGGGCGATCTCTGCTCTTGGAATCGGTCGGGTAGTGACCGCCTGGAAAACTGATCCTGTTTGAACTCCATCACATCTATCTCGCGAAGAGCCGGGATATTCATTGCGCTAGCCATATACGACCCTCCGCGTCATGGTTCGACCACACCTGCCTTTGAATATTGTCAGACCTCCACGCGCCCGAATTGCGCATCGTCCTACTGACGTATCCTGCCTCAAGCAGGCTCCGGAGAGACCTTACGCCGACATTTCGACCTGCTCCAATGTCGTCAATTTGCAAACAAACCTTTGCAAACATTTGTTTGTGATATATTCTCCAGCTTTGCGAGGAGCCTCATGACAGAACGACGCGAGATAAGCCTTGTACAACCGGATGCCAGAGCTTTGCGCGCGCTGGCGCATCCGCACCGACTGCGCATGCTAGGCATGCTGCGCGTCAATGGCCCCGCAACAGCGACCAGTCTTGCGGCTCGATTGGGTTTGAATACCGGCGCAACGAGCTATCATTTGCGACAGCTCGCAAAGCACGGCTTCATTGAAGAGGATGAGGGTAGAGGGAATGGGAGGGACCGATGGTGGCGGGCGCGGCATGAACTGACGTCATTTCCTCCGACAGACGAAAATGAGGACGCATTGGATGCCGGTATTGCTTTTGCCCAAGCCGCGTTAAGTGCCCAAATTACACAGATGAAGACCGCCTTGGCGCGCCATGCCGATTTGTCGCGAGAATGGCGCCTGGCGTCGACTGTCAGTGACTATTGCATTCCCCTGACGGCAGCTCAGACCGAGGCATTGGTTAAAAGACTTCATGCCGTCCTGGACGAAGCTATGGAAATGGCACCGAAATTGGGCGGCTCGCACGAGCCCGACGTTCAACCTGTTACATTTATCTTGCACGCGTTTCCATATCCCCTTGAGGACTAAAAAAGTGAGTGACAAGAAACCACTCGTTGCTTTGGCCGCTGGCACCGTTGCATCTGTCGGCGGCACGCGGCTTTCGGCAATTGCTATCCCATGGTTGGTATTGACCTCGACTGGCGACCCGGTGCTGACCGGTGTGGTGGGGATGGCGGAATTGCTGCCATACGTGGCAGCAAAAGCGTTTGGCGGGCCGTTCATCGATCGTATTGGGGCACGGCGGATTTCAATTTGGAGCGATGGTTTGTCAGCGATTGCCGTCGCTTCAGTGCCTTCGCTGTATTGGATTGACCTGTTGTCAGTTTGGCTGTTGCTGCCGGCCGTCGCCCTTATCGGAATATTGCGTGCCCCGTCTGATGCCGCCAAACAAGCGTTGGTTCCCAGCGTCGCGTCCATGGGCAAGATGCCCCTTGAACGAACAACGGGTATCCTCGGAGCCAGTGATCGGCTTGCCGGTACGTTGGGGGCGGCTGGAGGAGGGGCGTTGATCGCCTTGATCGGAGCAGCGCCGGCATTGCTGACCAATGCGGTTGCATTTCTTTTGGCGTCCCTCGTGGTTGGACTGGGCATCCCGCGGCCGACGGTGGCGGATACGGCGAAGCCGCGCACTTCTGCGACCTATCTGCATGATTTGGCGGCGGGCTGGTCAACCTTGCGCAACGAGTCTATCTTGGTCACGCTGGTTCTGATGCTCGCAATCACAAATCTCTTTGACCAGGCGTATGCCACGGTGTTGCTGCCCGTTTGGGTGCGATCGTCGGGGCTCAGCGTAACATGGGTTGGCATATTCCTCGCGGCTTTCTCGGGCGCGGCGGTTGCCGGTGCGGCGATGGCCGCAGCTTTTGCCGAGCGTCTGCCGCGGATGCTTGTTTACACGACTGGTTTTCTTTGTGCCGGGCCTGCGCCGATGGCAGCGCTTGCCTTGGATCCCGGTCTTCAAAGTATCCTCTTGGTTTTGCTGACCGGTGGGTTTGCCGCCGGGTTTATCAATCCGATTATCGGGGCCATCTTATTCGAACGCATCCCCGCAGTATTGGTGGGGCGGGTGATCGCGCTTGTGGGAGCGCTCGCCTGGGTTCTAGTGCCATTCGGAGGCCTCTATGCCGGACTGTTGGTCGACACGTTCGGCATTACATTGGCATTGGGCGTAACGACGCTGCTCTATTTGATCGCAACGCTCGCTCCACTGGCCATGCCAAGCTTTCGCGAAATGAACCGAAGATCGATCGAAAAGGTACCGTCGACGTAAGCAGCCGATGCAACCGGGCATGACAAGGAAGTTCGCTCACGTCGTCGCTAGCAGCAACGATTTGGCGCGCGCCGGAACCTTCTGCGACACCACATTCGCTGCATTCAAGAACAATCTTGGTGAATGGATGCAAGGGGCAGTCTGATTTACGCCTGCGAGAGTGGTTGGCTGATGGCGCCGCTCAGGAAAGCCGACGACAACGGCTCGCCCCTGACGAGCAGGTTCTCCGCAACGCTGAACCGTTTAGTGAAGCAGGGGCTGGTTCGACAGGCGGGCACCGCCGAGGATGCCGACCGGGCCAGTTAGCGTGATAGGAGCAGGGGACAAGCACTTCTTGCGTCAGATACAGAGCCGCTGTGTTCATTTGCGTCGCGACTTCACCCAGTTTTACATTTCCGAAGCTCCGTTTAGCGGAACTTCAAGCTGATCCAGAGGTTTCACCCCCATTCAACACCTCGGAGTTCGCTATGAAGCCAGCCGTTGCCCTTGTCACTGGAGCGGGATCCGGAATCGGAAAAGCGGCGGCGTTTGGTCTGGCCTCGGAGGGATACAAAATCGGTGCGCTCGGGCGCACGCCTGAAGAGATTTCCTCCACCGTGGAGGAAATCCTGGCGAACGGGGGGCAAGCCGTCTCCCTTCTGGCGGACGTATCGGATGAAGGCCAGATGGATGCCGCTGTGGGGCAGCTTGTTAAGCAGTATGGCCATTGAGAACAGACAGCGTGCTCGTCTGCACGGCTTTGCCGTATTGGAGAGGATGCGGAAAGGTTGCTTGTGGCACTAGGGGAGATCCATGGTGCCGGAGGAGCTCCTATTGGTCGTCGTTCAAGCGATCTGGATCGAAAATGATGCTCAAAAGGCGATCTCCAGTTCTGGTCGACGGCGGGAGTTGCGTTCGCCGACCTCCGGGTGGCGCTTATGGCTCAGCGGTTGCGCCATGTGCACATCAAGTTACCCACTAAAAGGGGAAGGACAGACATCGACGCTGTTTTTGATTCAGAAGGCGGTTGTGGGAAGCGCCGAGCTTAAGTCGATAAGCGCGACATAGGGTAACGGAACGGCCGACAGCGAGGAACCATTGGCCGCGCCGGCTAAAGCGCTCAAAGCGCCCCTTTGATCGCCGCGGGTCCGGAAATATCAACCATATCCGGATGTGTACGCTGACGTAAATATCGTCTGCCGTGGTGCTTGCGAGCCGAATCTTGGTAGCGGTAGGGCGAAGGCATGCGCTATGTGTGTCGGGAGTTCGGGAGTTCGGGAGTTCGCGTAAGACCGGCTATAAGATCTTCAATCGCTACAGGGAAGACGGGTTGGAGGCGCTCACGGATCGGTCACGGCGGCCTGTGCACTATGCCAACCAGCTACCCGAAGCGTTCGTGCAACTATCATGCTCACGCTCTCACGGCCGCTTCCTTCCTTTGTACCTCCGACGTCGTCAAATACTCCCCCTTCAGCCGCATATGGCACCAGCAGGCGAAGGCGGAGCTTGCGAAGGCCAGGCTTTCGCCGATCGCCAGGCGGTTGTTGGAGTTGCTGAGGAGCGTCAATGAGAAAAAGAACAGGCAGGCGATGTATGCGTGCCATGCGGCGCGCGGAATAATGCCGGCCTTGCGGGCACGCCAGACGGCGCGGATGAAGGTGGCAAGCATAAAGCCCATGATTGCCGCACCGAACAGCCCGTAGCGCACTAGGATTTCCAGATAGCCGTTGTGCAGCAGCGTGTACTGGACATGTGAGTAGCGCGTCTCGGCCCAGCGTTCGAGCCATCTGTTGCCCCAGCCGAAGATCGGTGCGGAGGAAAAGACTTCCCAGCTGTTCGACCAGAGCTGCAGGCGTTCGTCCATCGACACCGGCGTATTGCTGGAGCTGATGGCGTTTGAAACCACGCCGCCCATCTCATGGCCATTGGCCACGTTCTCCACCATGGAAAGGGCGGCCGACACAGTTGGGCCGGCCGTCTTGTCCAGATTGTGCCTGACGCCATAGATCCCTGCGATCAACAGGGCCGCGACGGCGATAATGATGATGGCACCGCTCCTCAGGCGCAGGTAGGTCAGCGTAATGAGCGCAAGGACAGGCAGTGTGATGCCGAGTGCCAGCCAGACGCCTTTCGACTTGGCACCGTAAATGGCGATGAAACAGAGCGCGAAGATGAAGGGCGACGCGATATAGGCGACGCGGGCGATCCGGCGGTCGCTCGATTTGTCCGTCAGGTAATGTAACAGCCAGAATAGGGTGAAGATCACGATCATGCCGCAGGCGACGGCGCCGTGGATCTGGTTGTTCATAATCAGCGGGCGGATGGTTTCGCCGGCAAAGACCTCGCGCAGATGCTGAGTGGCGACCAGCATGATGAGGACCACGGCGAAATAGGCCGCGACGATCTTTTCCATCAGCTCTTCGTAGAGCAGGAAGGCGACGCCCATGATGGGGAAGAAGAAGGGGAAGGCATAGAGCCAATCCGAGGCGCCGATATCGTGCTGCGGCGTCAGCCAGAAGGTGATGAAGAAACGCGCCATGACATACAAGGCCCAGCCCATGCAGAGCCAGCCGATCCAGTCGGTGCGCGGCCGTATCGGCGCCTTCATATAGTAGTAGAGGGCGATCAGAGAGAGGAGCGCGGTGGCATACCTGTAGGCGTCGCTCTCGACGACGGTCGGCGAAGCGACAAGCAGCCAGAGAATGCCGCCGATGATGGCGAGCGGTTTCGTCATGTTGCTTCCTGCCTTCGTGACGCCGATCGGTTCGGCTGCAAGATCAGCATGCGGTTTGTTGATGCGCGAGTCGTCCAATGTCGTCATCCGCCTTCGTCCAGAATCGGTTCACCATCCGGCATTCCTCGCCCCGTCACGGGCCGTATGGTCGCAAAGGGGCAGGAATACGGCAATTTTCCCGCGCCGTTATGTCACTGATGCCGATTTCGCCGATTGTTTGTCAATGAGCAACTCCGTCGCGCCGGACCACTTTCAATACCGTCAGGAAAATGATCTTCAGATCGAAAAGAAAGGAGCGTCGGTGCAGATAGTCCTCGTCCAGCGCCACCTTCTCGGGGATCGGCAGTTCGTCGCGGCCGTTGACCTGCGCCCAACCGGTCAAGCCCGGTAGCAAAGCGTCGACGCCGCGTTCCGTGCGCAGGGCGACGAGATCGTGCTGGTTGAAAAGGGCAGGGCGGGGTCCGACGATGCTCATCTCGCCTTTCAGGATGCACCAAAGCTGCGGCAATTCGTCGAGACTCGACTTGCGCAGGAAGGAGCCGATCGGCGTCAGATAGATATTGGGGTCCTTCAGCAGATGGGTCGCGACCGCCGGTGTATCGGTACGCATGCTGCGAAATTTCGGCATGCGGAAGATCTTATTTTTTCGGCCGACCCGATCCGACCAATAGAGGATCGGACCAGGCGAGGTCAGACGCACTGCAAGTGCGACGATCAGGATCGGGATGAAAAAGACGACGATCGCGGCTAGAGCGGCGAGAAAATCGAAAAGGCGCTTGGCGATCGTATAAAACATCTTCTCTTGTCGTTGCATCGCCCTGTATTCTGAGGGTGATCAAGGTCGTCAGTGCTCCGTCCATCTCATATCGCGATTTCAAGCACAACCATTCCCGGTAAGATTCCCCGCCCTTGTTCTAAGCAGACATCCCGTGCAAAGCATGTCTCAGTTAATCATGGTGCGGAAATGTGGAGGCAGCTGGCGGATGATCCTGGTGACGGGTGCGACGGGTTTTGTCGGACAAGCTCTGTGCACGGAGCTTTCCCGCCGGCGAATGGAGTATCGGCCGGTCAGCCGCAACTCCCGCCCAGGTTTCGTCGCCATCGGGACGATGGATCGCGATACGGATTGGACCGATGCGCTTGCCGGCGTCGATGTCGTCATGCATCTGGCGGCCCGCGTCCATGTTATGAACGAGAGCGCCGCCGATCCCTTGGCCGCGTTCCGAGCCGTCAATGTCGATGCGACCGTCAACCTGGCGCGACAAGCCGCGGCCGCGGGCGTAAAACGCTTCATCTTCCTGAGCTCGATCAAGGTCAATGGCGAAGGGACGTCTGCGGCAAGGCCCTTCAGCGCTTCGGACGCGCCGCATCCGGAAGATGCCTATGGCCGCTCGAAGCTGGAGGCGGAGGAGGCCTTACTCGCGATATCAGCGGAAACGGGCATGGAGGTCGTCATCATCCGGCCGCCGCTCGTCTATGGTCCCGGCGTCAAGGCGAATTTCGCAAGCCTGATGAGGTGGGCTGCGCGGCCGTTTCCCTGGCCGTTTGGGGCTGTTCGAAACCGCAGGTCGCTCATTTATGTCGGCAATCTCGTCGATTTCATGTTGCTCAGCGCTCGCCATCCGGATGCCGGCAATCGTGTGTTTTTGGTCAGTGACGGCGAAGATCTTTCGATCGGCCAGCTGATCTCAAAATTATCCCTTGCCTCGGGGCGCAAGGCTTGGATGCTGCCCGTGCCGCCTGCGCTGCTCGAGGGACTCGGCGCGCTCTTGGGGCGTCGAGCCGCCGCCCAGCGGTTGCTTGGCTCGCTTCAGGTCGATATGGGCGAGACGCGGGCGGTTACCGGCTGGTCGCCGCCTTACTCGGTCGAAGAAGGATTGGCGGCAACGGTCGCAGGTGCGGGGACCAAGGTGCGCTGAGCAGGCCTCTCAGCCTCACAGGCTCCAGACCGAATGACCTTCCAGCAGAGGATTGCTCCGATCGAGAGCTGCCTTGACGTCAACGACGACGCCGTTCTCGCTCAAGAGATCGATGACATCGGCTGCATCTTCGGCCAGATAGGATTTGTGAGGTACGGCGAGGACGAGGGCGTCGAGCTTGCCGAAATCCTTCAGCTCCATCAGGCGAATGCCGTATTCCTCCTCGGCTTCCGCATGGCTCGCCATCGGATCGTGCACCAATGGTTCCAGGCCGAACTGATGCAGTTCGCTTATAATGTCGGGAACGCGGCTGTTGCGCAGGTCAGGCACATTTTCCTTGAAGGTCAGACCGAATATGCCGATGCGCGCGCCATTGATCGGCTTTTTCGCCGCAACCAGCATCTTGATGAGCTTCTGGGCAATGAAGGCGCCCATGCCGTCATTGATGCGGCGACCGGAGAGGATGACTTCGGGGTGATAGCCGAGCTCTTCCGCCTTGGCAGTCAGATAATAGGGGTCGACGCCGATGCAGTGGCCGCCGACCAGGCCGGGAGTAAAGGGCAGGAAGTTCCATTTCGTCCGCGCTGCCTTCAAAACGTCGGCGGTGCGGATATCCATTTTCTCGAAGATGATCGAAAGCTCGTTCATCAGTGCGATGTTGACGTCGCGCTGGGTGTTTTCGATCACCTTGGCGGCTTCAGCCACCTTGATGCTGGGGGCGCGGTGGATGCCCGCCTCGACCACGGCGCCATAGATGGCGGCGATCCTTTCCAGCGTTTGCGCATCATCGCCGGCGACGACCTTTACGATCCGCTCGAAGGTGTGCTCCTTGTCGCCGGGGTTGATGCGTTCCGGCGAATAGCCGACATGGAAATCCTCGCCCTGGCGCAGTCCGGAAGCCTCCGCCAGCACCGGGCCGCAGACCTCTTCGGTAACACCGGGATAGACAGTCGATTCATAGACAACGATCGAACCCTTGCGCAGGACTTTGCCGACGGTGCGCGAGGCGGAAATCATCGGCCTCAGATCCGGCTGACGGTTCCGGTCGATCGGTGTCGGCACGGCAACGATGAAGACATTGCGATCCTTGAGATCCTCGATCTCGCTGCTGATGCGCAGTCCGCTCGACCGCAACCGTTCGGCGGAAACCTCGCGGGTATCGTCCTTGCCCGCCTGCAGCGCAGCGACGCGGGAGGCCTTGATGTCGAAGCCGACCACATCATGGAATTTTTCAGCAAGCGCGATCGCGACGGGCAGGCCCACATAACCGAGGCCAATGACGGCAATTTTTTCGTTCAACACAACATACCTCGAACACTTCACCTGAATTAGCCCGAATTCGAAGCTGATGTCAGCGTCTAATATTTGCCTTGCGGATCATTTTAGGTGTGGGTCGCATGAATGTGATGACCGGTCAGCCGCTTCGCCATGGCTTGGAAATTATGGCCTTGTGGCAGGTCGCGATACAGCGTTGGCGCAGACGCAGAGGATGCCTATCGAAACTTTCCGGTTTCGACCCCATTTATTTGATGAGACCTATTTTCTTTTCTCTGAAAGAGCGGTTCGCGATGCGAAACAGCTACCTTAAACAACTCCGTACCCAGCGCGAACAACTCGAAGCCAAGCTCGAGCTGCATATAGCGCGCTATTGTTTCGGCGAAGGCGAGGTGGACGACGGTACCGAAGCAGAGCTCCGGCAACGGATTGCGGAAATTTCCGACGAAATTGCCGCTCTCGAGGCTGAGCGCGGCGAGTAAGATTGCACCTGTTCCTCCTCGATGAGGTCGCGCGTCTCGGCTTCATGCGGATCCTGGAGACGGCGCGCGAGGCAGGCCGCAAGTACGGCATCACGCTGTTGCTGTTGTTTCAGAGCATCGGCCAGATGCGCGAAACCTATGGCCGGGGCGATGCCGCCAGCAAATGGTTCGAGAGCGCGAGTTGGATTAGCTTCGCGGAAGTGAATGATCCGGAGACGGCCGACTACATCTCGAAGCGCTGCGGCACGACCACGGTCGAGATCGACCAGGTCAGCCGGTCGTCGCAGGCGTCGGGTTCGTCGCGCACGCGATCGAAGCAGCTTACAGCGCGGCCGCTGATCCAGCCGCATGAAGTGCTGCGGATGCGGGCCGACGAGCAGATTGTCTTCACCGCGGGCAATGCACCGCTTCGTCCCGGCCGCACTTCCTCGGCCCTCCCGGTCGCCCGGCGCCGCTCAACGCCGAACCGTGCCGCCGGCGCTGCGACCACTCGAGCGACCGCCATAGGCAGGAGACGCTTCGTCATGAGCACTCGTCGAGCCCTGCCGGACGCTCGCCGCCCGCTGATCATACCCCCGCGAGAGGAGCGTGACCGCATGCGCGGAGACCGCTTGCGGGCTCTGGCAGTGACCGGCAGGACGCGAGTAGAGCCGCGCCCTGAAGAGGGATCGCCCCTAACTTATGCAGACGAAGCCCTCGTTTCTCGTCAGTGATGTAAAGAACCCCATGGAGCGAGTTGACGCAGTAGTTTTCGTTACTATATAAATCTTAAGACAACAGAGGAGGCCACTATGCCTCGCGCCCCGCATTCAACTGAGCTCGTGCTTAGTTTCCAGACCGACCCGGATTCCGTCCAGGCCGCATTTCTGCGTCGTGCAATGTCGGCACTCGAACGGATTGCCGCGACAACACCGTCGAAGGCGCTCACGGCGGCTCTCGGCGCGCCGACGGGCGCAGGAACGCTCGCGCAAATCCTCAGCCATCCCGAGTTTATCGGGGAGGCGGTGAGCAACCTCGACCCGATGGTCTCGGCGCTCGCGCGCAATCTCGAGCATCGGAACCAACTGCTCCTGCGTGCCGGCGGCGTCCTTTCCGCCGAAGAAGCCGGCAAAATTGCCGGCATCACCCGCCAAGCGATCGACAAGCGGCGTCGGGGCAACGCGATCCTTGGCGTCCGGGAGGGAAGCGACTGGAAATATCCAGCCTGCCAGTTCCGGGACGGAGAGGTTTTGCCGGGGATAGCCGAGGTCGTTCGCGGTCTCGCAGACCAAGGCGCCTGGGCTACGCTCGATTTCCTGCTTGCGCAGGATAGCGCGCTCGGCGGCCGGTCGCCGTTGGAGGCTTTGCGCCAGGGTGATCTCGGCGCGGTCGAGCGGCTAGTCCGCGCCAATACCGGCGACGGCTTCGCCTGATGGTCCCGCCGGTGCGAGGACCGTCCGGGGGGGGGGGGGGGGGGGGGGCGGGGGGGGGGGGGGGGCGGACCGGGAGCCGGCCACGATCCAATTTATCGATTCGATAGCGCAAGTGGACGATTCGGCGTGCTCTATATCGGCCACGCCTTCGCAGGCGCGTTCGCCGAGACGATCCTGCGCAACCCGCAACGACTGATGGTTGCAGAACGCGAAATTGTCACCCGGTCGGTAACGGAGCTCACCAGCCGGACGGCTCTGCGCATGGTGACGATGCACGGCGCCGGGTTGCAGATCCTCGGCACGGATAATTCAATCTCCACCGGCCCCTATGAGCCATGCGGCGCATGGGCCGATGCGCTCTGGGATCATCCGGAGGAGCCGGACGGGATTGCCTATCTGTCCCGGCATGATCCCAGCGAGGTCTGCTACGCGGTCTTCGAGCGCAAACCGATCGCCTTCGAGGCGAAGGCGACGCATCCCCTGTCTGCTATGCAAAGCGACGTCGCGCAGCTGCTCCACCGCTATGGCAAGTCCCTTTCTGCTGACGTGTAAAGCTACGGCAACTGCGGGAAGTATCAGCGGTGCGCGGTCATGATCGGCGGCTACGTCCGCTTCGGCGAACCATGCTGTTTTTCAGTGGATTCAACGCGCGAAGCTATTGCCCCCTATCATCGTCCCAAGACCGAGCGAGGCAAAGGCCTCGATGTAAAGATGAACGTGTCAGAGGGGGTATCGTCGGCGGGATCAAAGCCTGGGTCAAACATCTAGATCCTTGCTCTCCGAATTATTCATGCGTGCATCGGCTCGGAACGCTTCCATACCAATCTTGTGAAGCTCACGGTACTGCGCAGTATCTGGCGGGATCCGGCTGGCTTCGATCAAGGCGCCGAGCAGGAACGCGCGATCGGCTTTTCTCAAGCCAGCCTTGATGATCAATCCGCCGAAGATCATCTTTTCGCGCGTTTCGTGCTTGCGATCTTTTATCATGTCGCGCTGCTGCCTGCGTTCGAGAAGCATAATCCGCTGATCCAGCCTCTTAAGTGGATGTGCCCGTTTTCCTTTTTTCGCCGTCGCGAAATCGCTCTGTGATTTCGGCGAGAACCTCATTGAGCTCGGCGTCCGAAATGTCCAGTTCCGCGAGACCTGCCCTCCGTGCCGCGCTAGCGAAACGTTCATTGGCCCTGGCGACCATGTTCTTGCGCTTCTCCCTGAGCAGCTCGATCTCGGAAGTCGTGGTTCTTGCACGCATGCCTGTCCTTTCTTTCATCAGGATCAATTCTGATGGCATCTTTTATACTGCATTAAATACGGTAGTCAAATGGACTGAAATAGTATAGGAATGTGGAATTATCCTGGAAAAATTGCTCTTTTCCAGGCTTTTTCGCCAAGGTATCTCGATATCTGCATGGTGCCGATGTGCCAGAAAGGATAGAGTCAAATTTGGCTATTATGTTTTTGAGAGCGAAATTGATCAGCCGCGGAGCGGGACAGAGCATTGTCTCGGCTGCAGCCTATCGTCATCGGACCAAGATGATGGATGAGCAGGTGGGGATTAAGTTTCGCTACCCGGCAAGGGCGGACGAACTTATCCATGAGGAACTCGCTCTGCCCGACGATACGCCGGCATGGTTGCGAATTTTAATTGACGGACGATCGGTTGATGGCGGCAGCGAAGCGCTCTGGAATGCTGTCGATTGTTTCGAGACCCGGCGTGATGCACAGTTGGCCCGCGAGCTCATCCTTGCACTTCCAAACGAACTCAGCACCAAGGAGAATATCGCCCTCGTACGCGACTTCGTTCGCAAGAACCTGTTGTCGCGCGGAATGGTGGCAGACTGGGTCTATCACGACAAGAAGGGCAATCCGCACGTCCACGTTATGACCACGCTGCGTCCGCTGACCGCGGAAGGGTTTGGGCCGAAGCTAGTCGCTATCGTCGACGACAAGGGCGAGCCATTGCGGCTCAAAACCCCCGATAAGCCGAAGGGAATAATTATTTACCGTCGGTGGGCGGGCAACAAGGAAACGATGGAGGAGTGGAAGCTTGCCTGGGCTCAAACGGTAACGCACCATCTGGCACTTGCCGGTCACGATATCCGCATAGACGGCCGCTCCTATGAGGAGCAGGGGTTGCAGGGAGTGGGGCAGCGCCATGTCGGTCCTGCACGCACGGCGCTTCTGCGCAAAGGTGCCGATGTCCATTTCGCCCCTGCGGCATTGGCCAAGCGTTACGAGACTGCGGATCGCCTCGCTGCCGACCCCGGCCTATTGCTTCGGCAACTCAGCAACGAGCGCTCGACTTTCGACGAAGCCGAGATCGCCCGTGCCCTGCACCGCCACGTTGATGACCCAATCGCCTTTGCCAACATCCGCTCGAAACTGATGGCGTCGGATGATTTGGTAATGCTTCGGCCGCAGCAGGTGAGTGCGGAAACTGGTGAGGTCGAGCTGCCGGCAGTCTTCACGACGCGCGCGACGATCAGAACCGAATTCCACATGGCGCGCTCGGCATTTAATCTCTTGAACATCGGTGGCTTCGCTGTATCGCCATCTCAAGTTGATGCTGCGATCGTTGAGATTGAGGCAGCGCCAAACAAGGCCATTTGCCTCGATGCTGAGCAGGTCGATGCGGTTCGACATATCACGGCCGATAGCGGCATTGCCGCAGTCGTCGGTATCGCCGGCGCTGGCAAATCGACATTGCTGAGTGTGGCACGTATCGCCTGGGAAGGAGACGGCAGGCGCGTCCTCGGAGCAGCGCTTGCCGGCAAGGCGGCGGAGGCATTGACTGGTAGTTCCGGGATCCGTTCTCGTACGATTGCCGCTTGGGAGCTTGCCTGGAAAAACGACCATGACCTCCTGCAGAAGGGCGACGTTCTGGTTCTAGACGAAGCGGGCATGGTATCATCGGAACAGATGGCGCGTCTTCTCAAACGCGTCGAGGATGCCGGCGCGAAAGCGGTTCTTGTCGGCGACGCGATGCAACTTCAGCCGATCCAGGCGGGGGCTTCCTTCCGCGCCATTGTCGAGCGCATAGGCTTTGCCGAATTGGTCGGTGTTCGCCGCCAGAGACACGAATGGGCGCGAGAGGCGTCCCGTTTGTTTGCCCGTGGAAATGTTGAGGAAGCCTTGAACACCTATAGCGCCCATGGCCATGTCCTCGAAAGTGAAACGCGTAATGATGCGGTTCAACGCATCGTATCCGACTGGGCGAGCGCTCGCCTCGATGCCATTGCCAAGGCACAGGTCGAAGGTCGTAAGTTGCGTGGCGACGAGTTGATGGTTCTCGCCCACACCAACAATGACGTGAGACGCCTCAACGACGCGATCCGTGCGGTCATGTCACAACAGGATGCGCTTGGCGAAGGCATGTCCTTTCGCACAGAGCGCGGCATACGTGAGTTTAGCAAGGGAGACCGGATCATTTTCCTGGAAAATGCGCGGTTCGTCGAACCTAAGGCCTCTCACCTCGCTGTTCAGCATGTCAAAAACGGCATGTTTGGAACGGTCGTATCGACGGCGGGTCGAGGAGGGGAACCATTTCTTTTCGTTCGGTTGGACAGTGGACGGGATGTCATGTTCGCGGACGACACTTATCGCAATGTCGACCACGGTTACGCCGCGACGATTCACAAGAGCCAAGGATCGACCTTCGACCGCGCTTTCGTGCTGGCAACCGGCATGATGGACCGGCACCTGACATATGTTGCCATGACGCGTCATCGCGAGCGTGTCGATCTTTATGCGGCAAGGGAAGATTTTCAGCCAAAGTTCGAACGGGGCAAGACGGCGCGCGTCGAGCATGCCGCGGGCATTAGCGGCGAGCTTGTTGAAATCGGGCTTGCGAATTTTCGCAAGCGGGACGACTCCGGTCCTTCTCCTTATGTTGACGTCAGAACGAACGATGGAACCACGCATCGCCTTTGGGGCGTCAATCTGCCCAAGGCGATTGAGGAGGCCGGCGTCGGGGTGGGCGATACAGTGGCCATGCGCAAGGAGGGAACTGAAAAAGTTACCGTTAAAGTCCCCGTTGTTGATGAGGAAACGGGAGCGAGGCATTTTGAGGATCGCGTTGTCGACCGCAACATTTGGACGGCATATTCAATTGATAAGGCCGAGGCTCGGATGGAGCAACTTGCCGCCGAACATCGCCCCCCGACGCTCTTTGCGCAACTGATTGAACGGCTGTCGCGCCCTGGCGAAAAGACGACGACGCTCGATTTCGAAAACGAGACGTCTTATCGATCCGTCGCTTTCGATTTCGCACGGCGGCGCGGCATCGACGCTATCGCGGAGTATGGTTACGCCGTCGAGGCACAGGTGGAGCGCCTATCCAATTGGTTCACCGTACAAAGTGATCATGTGGCGCGGCTCTGGCAACGGGCGAACGTGCCCTTCGGGGTCGCAGTCGAAACCTCAGGGCGGAATGCTGCTATTCACGCAACACGCGATAAAGACGCCTTGCCCGCTCCGACGGCGGATGCTTCCAATCTACTACCCGCGGTGAACTCCCTTACCCAATCGATTGCAGAAGAGGCGCGTCTCGCCCAACTCGCATCTCCTGCAATGTTGCCGGCGGTCACGAAATTCAATGCAAGCCTCGACGAGGAGGCGCGAAGGCGTGTGACCGAGACTGAGCACTACAAACAGGTGAGAGCAGCACTCGCCGCGACTGGATCCGTGATCTGGCGCGATCCCGCAACAGCTGTGAGGATGATCGAAGATCTGGTGATCAAGCTGCTCGACCCTGAGCGTGTTGCACGTGCCGTTGCCACAGAGCCAACGGCCTATGGTCCTTTGCGCGGTAGCGGCAGGATGATCGATAGGCTGCTCGCTGGTGGCCGGGAGCGCAGGAAAGCATTGCAGGCGGCTAACGCGGTTGGTGCCGACATTCACTCTCTTGGTCGATATTACTTGAGCGCCTTTGAGACCGAAAAATCGGCGGTCATGATAGAGCGGGAACGGATGGCCATAGCTATTCCAGGGCTGACGAGAATTGCCCAGAATGAGCTGCGGCACATCACGTCCGAGACGAAGAAGAACCCGCGCGAGCTAGCACGATTGGTCCAGTCGTTGTCACCAGATGTCCGCCAGGAATTTTCTGTGGTCAGTAAGGCACTTGATGCTCGCTTTGGACCGGGTGCAATTTTGCGCAACGAGGCTGATGTTGCCAACATGGTCTCGAAGTCTCAGCAAACGGTTTTCAAAGCCATGCTTAGTCAATTGCGCACAGTCCAACGTGCCGTCGCTTTAGATAGGGCAGAAGAGATTATCGCCGAGCGCCAACGTCGAACGATTAACCGCGCCCGTGGTGTTGATCGCTGAGAACGTCCAAAGATTCCAAAGGAAAACGGCAGGCTTATACCCGGATGCGTTGTCTAGGAGCTTTTTTTGGACAATCCAACGAAAGCGAAGATACGGGTTTTGGGGCTGGTAATGAGTAGTGGCGAGATAGCGACAGCGATCCTTTCGATCGATCGGCATGCCGCGTTGCGTGTAATTCCAGGTGAGTGCGGACAGCCGCCGTTCGATGGTCGACACAGAGTTGGCCTTCATACCACGTTCGGCGGTGCCGGACGTACGAGCGGTGATGTAGAGGCCGACGATTTGTGGATCGGCTGAAAGGGGCGTCAGGTTCGAGCGCCGACACCAGGCGGAAAAATGCTCCTAGTCGCTGGCATAGGCTTTGCGCGTGTTGGCGGAGCTGGCCGCCTCGACGTAAGTGCGGGCGCGGTCGGTGAGTTCTTGCAGGTGCGCGGGTAGGCTGGATGTCGGCTGCGCGGCGGGGGAGGGGAGGTAATCGGTTCGATCATCCTCGCGCTCCGTGTCGCTGGTCATCACGCTGCCTCGATATCGGTTTGGGAAAAGTCGTTGCCGATAAAGAGCAGGGCTTCATCGGCGCGTCTGGCCAGAGCATAGGAAAAGCAATCGGCAAAATTCAGGCTGGCCGGATGGCGGCCCTTGCCATAGGTCAGCCAGGCTTGCGTTGCCAGATCCACCAGGTCCGCGTCGACCGGAATAATCTCCGCTTCGATTTTCGTCAGCCAAAGGTCGATCTCGGCCAGGGCGTGTTCACCGCGCCGACTGATGAGAACCATGCGGGCCTCGAGCATGCAAGTCGCAGGCACCAGACGGATCGGATCAGCGACCAGCGAGCGTTCTAACCGCAAAGCCTCAGGCTCGTTGCGTAGTATCGCGACGATGGCGGAGGTATCGATCACCATCAGTTCGGAATTCCGTGCTCGTCATAGCCGACGATGTCCTCATCGCTGCGATTGTCGAGGTCCGGCAATCGCGCCACTCGTTCGCGGATGGCGCGCAAGTCGCCAAGCAGGCGCTCCTGCGCCATATCACCGTATCCCAGGCGATGTAGGCGTTCGGTGAGGGCCTGATGAATGGCGGCGGTCTTGCTGATGCCCTGACGGCGGGCGAGTTCGTCGGCAAGCGCGACGGTGGCCGGGTTTTTGATGTTAAGAGACATGGGAGACTCCGATATTCTACCTTTTTATCAATTTCTACCGCGAAGGCGGCGCTGTGTCAAATACGTCCGATGAGGCGATTATCGGACATAATTACTCGGCGACAGGCCGATGCGGCTGCGGTCGAAAGGGTGTCGTGGATCGAAAGCTTGCGTGGCCTTCCATGGCCGGCGACCGGAAAGATCAATGCAACATCATGAGGATAAACCTTCTGATGCTTGGGAATACCGACAGCCCAGGTGAGATTGCGTGCACTGAGCCCCTGGCGAAACGCTGCCGACAGACCATAGCCAGCATCGGCAAGCACGGTACCAAACCGCACACCCGCGGCAATCAGCCGATCGATCTCGCTGAGTGCGATCTCCGGTTTGGTGCGGGATAGCCGCATCTCCTCGGGAACATCAGCCTCAGCCATCCGATCCTGATCGCTGGTCCAACTCTCGGGCAGGAACAGCCGTAAGCCCACTGGGACGGGAACATTGCCTCGATCGCCTACGATCTCGACATCTCAGGCGAGGTCTCAACGCCAAAGCCCCGTCTATCGCCTCTCCGCCAAGAGCCCACGTGGCAAACGCGTCGAGATCGGCGGCATCTGGAAAAGAATCAGAATGGAGGCGACTATTTCACTCTCTCCGTCAATACTGGCTATGGAAGGCTTAACGCCAACCTTGGTCGCTGTCCCGGTCAGGATGACGAAGAGTTGATGGCGGTCATACCCTGGGAATGACCACAATACTCGCAGTGCCCCAGCCGTCGGCCGGGGTGCCGTGTACTCAAGTGCGCTTCGATCCTCGAGCGAGCGCTTGGTTTGCCTTATCAAGGCAGATGGCGGCGCCTGCCAATAATATCGCGCAGGTCGAAGAGAAAATGGTGCCGCGCCAAATGCTATCCATGCCGACATCTAGCTGTAGAAATTGCAGGATAGCGCCGATGAAAAAGAAAATCGCGCAAAACCCTAATATCAGAATCAGGCCGTTCAGCACAAAGTTGATCTGTTTCATGTTGCTCGCTCACCTTCCAAAAAGGTGCCGGGTAAAACGGCTTCAACAAGATATAGTAGTTGCTTCCAGCCGGTTTTCCAAGTTGCGGTTCAGACGTCATTCCTCGGTGAGTACTCCAACAAGCGAAACAACCCGCCTTCAGCCCGGGGCGAAAGCAGCAACATTCTCGTTATCAGATCGCGTCCTTCCGTCGTCGCGATGTAAGCGATGTGGTCGTCGACCATACAGGCGGTAACATTGGGAGAGCCGCCGACAAATCAGGCTAAAATTCTACTGATCCTGAGCGATTCCACTGAATTAGGATGCGCTATTATTGTTGCATAACAAAGACATGTAGTCCTTTCAATTAAGAAGAGCGACAGGCGGTTTCCTCTTGCTGATGCTGGATGTTTGGTTTCCCGGCCAAGCAAGCATCTCGACATCAGCAGCTATTCGGCGCGATAAGGTCGGAGACGATAAGCGAACGAGAAAGCGATGAGGCCAAGTCTTCCTACCCTTCTGAGCATCAATGGCGGCTATGTCGACACCGCCGGCTTTCTTGCCCTGCACGGCCTGTTCACGGCGCATGTCACGGGCAATTTTGTCACGCTCGGCGCTTCCCTGGCGCTCGGAACCTCCGGCGCTTTGGCTAAGCTTCTGGCGCTGCCGGTTTTCTGCGTTATTGTCATTCTCGCCCGTCTCATTGGTAGCGATCTCTCGCGGCGCAATCTGCCGACGCTGCAGATCATCCTTACGCTGAAATTGCTGCTACTTGTGTTTGCCGCGATCCTGGCCATGCGCTTCGGCCCGTTCGGCGACGGGGACGGTTGGAAGCCGCTTCTAACGGGGATGACGCTTGTGGCGGCCATGGCCATCCAGACGACGGCACATCGCATTCATCTCGGCTCGACGCCACCGACCACCATGATGACGGGCACGACAACGCAGATCATGATCGATATCGCCGACCTGCTCCATGGTGCCAAGCCGGAAGAAAAGGCGGCGATGAAGGCGCGGCTTCGCCGCATGGGCGTCTCGGTTGGCGGCTTTGCCTTCGGCTGTGCGCTGGCTGCGGCCCTTTTTCTGTTTGTCGGCATGGCCTGTCTCCTTCTGCCTCCGGTGCTGGCGCTTGCCGGAATTCTCATGCATGCCGGCAAGGCGGAGGTGAAGCCGGCTTAGGTTTTCGCCTCAGCCCGTTCTCGATACTGCCAATCTTGCTCCTTCCTCCCGCCTTGCAAGTCGGCTACAGCTCTCTAAGTGTACGCGTCGGATCGAACCGGTCCGCCGCGTTTGAGGCGGCAAATCCTTGTGAGTTAAGAAGGGATGGTCATGGCAGGAGAAACGGTGCTTGTGGTCGGCGGAGCCGGATATATCGGTTCGCACACTTGTCTGGATCTGGCGAACAAGGGGTTCAAGCCTGTCGTTTACGACAATTTCTCCAATGGTCATCGCGAGTTCGTCAAATGGGGTCCGGCCGAGGAAGGCGATATCCGCGATCGCGCCCGTCTCGATGAGGTGCTGGCCAAACACAAACCTACCGCCATCCTGCATTTCGCCGCGCTGATCGAGGTCGGCGAGTCGGTCAAGGATCCGGTTTCTTTCTATGAAAACAACGTTATCGGCACGCTGACCCTGCTGTCAGCAGCCCAGGCGGCCGGTGTGAAGGCTTTCGTCTTCTCCTCGACCTGTGCAACATACGGTCTGCCGCAGAGCGTGCCGTTGGACGAGAGCCACCAGCAGGTGCCGATCAACCCTTACGGCCGTACGAAATATATCGTCGAGCAGGCGCTCGCCGATTACGACCAGTACAAGGGGCTGCGCTCCGTCATTCTGCGCTATTTCAATGCTGCCGGCGCCGATTTCGAGGGGCGCATCGGTGAGTGGCATACGCCGGAAACCCATGCGATCCCGCTCGCTATCGATGCCGCCCTCGGTCGCCGCCAGGGCTTCAAGGTCTTTGGCAGCGATTATGACACGCGCGATGGCACCTGCGTGCGCGATTACATCCATGTGCTCGATCTTGCCGATGCCCATGTCCGCGCCGTGGAATATCTGCTTGATGGCGGCGATTCCGTCGCGCTCAATCTCGGCACGGGCACGGGAACGACGGTGAAGGAACTGCTGGGCACGATCGAGACAGTGTCCAATCGGCCGTTCCCGGTCGAGTATGTGGGCCGCCGAGAGGGCGATTCGACGACGCTGGTCGCCAATAACGACAAGGCGCGCGATATCCTCGGCTGGTCGCCGCAATATGATCTGACCGAGATCATCCAATCCGCCTGGAATTGGCATGCCAAGTCCAACCAGCACTGAACGGCGTTCCTCAGTTGTTGGGGGCAAACGCCCGAACGTCCTGCTGATTTCGGCCGACCAGTGGCGCGGAGATTGCCTTTCCGCCGTCGGGCATCAATGCGTGAAGACGCCGAACGTCGACGCGCTGGCAGAGGAAGGCGTCCTGTTCCGGCGGCATTATGCCGGAACGGCCCCCTGTTCGCCGGCGCGCGCGACGCTCTATACCGGCCTCTATCAAATGAACCATCGTGTTTGCCGCAATGGTTCACCGCTGGACGTGCGTTTCGACAATATCGCGCTTGCCGCACGCCGGGCCGGCTACGAGCCGACGCTGTTCGGCTATACGGATACGGCGCCGGATCCGCGCAGCCGCGATCCCCACGATCCGCATCTGACGACTTACGAAGGCGTGCTGCCCGGCTTTACGGCGCGGCAGCTTCTGCCCGAGCACGAGAAGCAGTGGCTCTCCTGGCTGCGGTCGCGCGGCCATGCCGATGCCGTCAGCCGCGATATTCATATTCCGGTCGGCGCCGAGCCCGGTGAGATTTCCAGCAATGCGCCTGCCTATTCCAGGGACGAGACGCAGACGGCCTTTTTAGCGGGTGAGTTCATCCGCTGGCTCGGAGAGCAGGATCAGCCCTGGTTCGCGCATGTTTCCTTCCTGCGGCCGCATCCGCCTTTCTCGGTGCCGGAGCCTTATAACCGCATGTTTTCGGCCGCCGACGGCCCGGCTTTTGCGCGCGCGGCCGATCGCGAGACGGAGATGGCGTCGCATCCGCTGCTTGCCTTCGGCCTGCCGCTGATCGGCAAAGGCGGCTTCATCTATGGCGGCAAGGGCTCCATCGATGAGTGGACGTCCGAGGATTTTGCGGCCATCCGCGCGATTTACTACGGCATGATCGCCGAGGTCGACGCGCAGCTTGGCCGGATCTGGCAAGCATTGAAGGATGCCGGTGCCTGGGACAATACGGTGATTGTCCTTACATCAGACCATGCGGAGATGATGGGCGATCACTGGATGCTCGGGAAGGGCGGTTTCTTCGATGGCAGCTATCATGTTCCGCTCGTCATTCGCGATCCCGGTCAACCCGCAATGCGTGGCCGACAGGTAGAGCGTTTCACCAGTGCCGCGGATATTTTCCCGAGCCTATGCGACCGGCTTGGCATCGCGCCGGCAAACCATGTCGATGGCGAAAGCCTGTTGCCGTTCCTTGCAGGGTCCGAACCGGAAAACAGGCGCGATGCGGCTTTTTGGGAGTTCGATTTCCGCGATATCGCCGAGGGTATTCCGGAGCGGCATTTCGGCTTGCGGTCCAATGCCTGCAATCTGGCTGTTATGCGCGACGAGCGATTCAAATACGTCCATTGCGCCGGGCTTCCGCCGCTGCTCTTCGATCTTGAGAAGGATCCGGCGGAGCTGTCCAACGTCGCCGAAGACGGCGCCTATCTGGCGATCAGGCTTGTCTATGCCGAAAAGCTCCTTTCTCTTCGGGCGGAGCATTTGGACCAGACGCTCGCCTATACGGAACTGACGGAAAAAGGGCCGGTATCGCTCCGGCCCTGATCGGCTTCTGTCATTTGCTTTTACGCAATTCCGGACGAAAAATCGTTGCGCACTTTTCCGGGTATTGCTCTTTAGGCGAACGAGCCGAGATAGTTCATCTTGCCGACGGATAGCCCACGGCTGCGCAGGATGTCGTGTGCCGTGGTGACGTGGAAGAAGAAGTTCGGCAGCGCGAATTTCGCCAGGTAGTCCTCACCTTTGAAGGTGATCTTGTTGCCTCCTGGCGCGATCGTCACTTCCCGCGTCTCGCTTCCTTCCATCGTGGCCGGGGTAATCGTTGCCAGGAAATCCTGCGTTTTCTTCAGACGTTCGCGCAGGTCTGCGACGGTAACTTCATTGTCCTCGAAACGTGGCGCATCGATGCCGGCAAGGCGGGAAATGGTGAGCTTCGCCGTATCGGAGGCCCGCTGGTACTGGCCGGAGAGCGGCAGCATGTCGTCGATCAGGCGCGCGGAAACGAGTTCTTCCGCCGCAATGCCTTTTTCCGCCGCATAGGCTTCGATCTTGTCGAGATAGGCCGAAAGGTTTTGCAGGCCGCGTTGAAAGATCGGGACCGAGAAATTGTACATCGAGGGCATGCGTGTTCTCCATTGCGGGTCGCGGCGTGGCCGGTTGGTTCACCGACATTCTATTCCAATCCCATGTCGATGGAATAACCGTTCCACGGCGTCGGCGCCCGTATGTAGGTTTGATCATCCGATCTTGCAGCGGCGGCGACGAGAAAACTCGTCTTCCCCGGTCCGGCGATGCGCCCAGATTTTGCTGTTGACCTTTGTCCTGAAAAATGGAATGAATATTCCGCATAATGATTTTTACGGTTTGTTTGTTCCGTTTTCGATGTGGCCGCCATGGGAGTGGCGGCTGAATTGAATAGAGGCCCCGCAGTCGAGGCTGGGGGCTCCGGCATTTAGGAGGGGTGTGGCCGGGCACCTTATCTGGGAGGAAAACATGAAGAAATTTATCCTTGGCTCTGCGATGGCTCTCCTGCTGTCGACCGCCGCCCACGCCCAAACCATCGGCGTTTCTATGGCTCTATTCGACGACAATTTCCTGACCGTTCTGCGTAATGGTATGCAGGACTACGCCAAGGACAAGGGCGTGACGCTGCAGGTCGAAGATGCGCAGAACGACATCGCCAAGCAGCAGAGCCAGATCCAGAACTTCATCGCCAGTAAGGTCGATGCCATCATCGTGAACCCGGTCGATACCGACGCGACGGCTGCGATTTCCAAGCTCGCCGCCGATGCCAAGATCCCGCTCGTCTACGTCAACCGCGAGCCGGCAAACGTCGACAGCCTTCCGGACAAGCAGGCCTTCGTCGCCTCCAACGAGCAGGAATCCGGTACGCTGGAAGCCAAGGAAGTCTGCCGCTTGCTGGGTGGCAAGGGCAAGGCCGTCATCATGATGGGCGAGCTTTCCAACCAGGCTGCCCGCATGCGCACCAAGGACGTCCATGATGTCGTGGCGACCGACGATTGCAAGGGCATCAAGATCGTTCAGGAGCAGACCGCCAACTGGCAGCGTACCCAGGGTGCCGACCTGATGACCAACTGGCTTTCTAGCGGCATCGAATTCGATGCCGTCATCTCCAACAACGACGAAATGGCTATCGGCGCCATCCAAGCGCTGAAGGCCGCCGGCAAGCCGCTCGACAAGATCATCGTTGCCGGCGTCGACGCCACGCAGGATGCGCTTGCCGCCATGCAGGCCGGCGACCTGAAGGTCACCGTGTTCCAGGATGCTGCAGGCCAGGGCAAGGGTGCCGTGGACGCCGCGCTCAAGCTCGCCAAGGGCGATAAGATCGAGAAAAAGGTCTACATCCCCTTCCAGCTCGTCACGCCGGCCAACGTCAAGGACTTCGTCAAGAAGAACTGAGGACGAAATGATCGACGGATGCGGGCTCGAAAACCCGCATCCTTTGAAATCCGATCTGCCCGGGAGGGAAAAATGGTTGTGAGCCCATCCACCATGGCGGCGGTGCGCGCCAGCGGCGTTGTTCCCAATGCCGCCTATCTGCTGAGCGCCGAAGGCATCCGCAAGGAATTTCCCGGCGTGGTCGCCCTCGACGACGTTTCCTTCCGCCTGAAGCGTGGAACGGTGCATGCGCTGATGGGCGAAAACGGCGCGGGCAAGTCGACGCTGATGAAAATCCTTGCCGGCATTTATATCCCCGATCAGGGCGAGGTGCGCCTCAAGGGTGTCGAAATCCGGCTGAAGTCACCGCTCGACGCACTGGAAAACGGCATCGCCATGATTCATCAGGAATTGAACCTGATGCCCTTCATGACCGTTGCCGAGAATATCTGGATCCGACGTGAGCCGAAGAACCGGTTCGGTCTCGTCGATCACGCGGAGATGAGCCGCAAGACCGAGGAGCTCTTCCAGCGCCTCAATATTTCTATCGATCCCGAGATCCAGGTCCGTGAGCTTTCGGTCGCGAGCCGGCAGATGGTCGAAATCGCCAAGGCGGTCTCCTATAATTCCGACGTGCTGATCATGGATGAGCCGACCTCGGCGCTGACGGAGCGCGAGGTTGCGCATCTCTTCCAGATCATCCGCGACCTGCGCGCCCAAGGCATCGGCATTGTCTATATCACCCACAAGATGAATGAGCTGTTCGAGATCGCCGACGAATTCTCGGTGTTCCGCGACGGCAAATATATCGGCACCCATGCTTCCACCGACGTGACCCGCGACGACATCATCCGCATGATGGTCGGCCGCGAGATCACGCAGATGTTCCCGAAGGAGGAGGTGCCGATCGGCGACACCGTGTTGTCGGTCAAGGATTTGAGCCTCGACGGCGTCTTCTCCAACGTGTCCTTCGACGTCAAGGCCGGCGAAATTCTCGGCGTGGCCGGGTTGGTGGGATCAGGCAGGTCCAATGTTGCCGAAACCATCTTCGGCGTGACGCCCGCCTCTTCCGGCACGATCGAGCTTTTCGGCAAGAGGACCGAGATTTCGTCGCCGGCGGCGGCGATCCGCCATGGCATGGCCTTCCTGACAGAGGACCGCAAGGATACGGGCTGTCTTCTCATCTTGAGCGTACTGGAGAATATGCAGGTGGCCGTGCTGCACGACAAGTTCGTGCGCGGCGGCTTCGTGCAGGAGGGCGCGATCGAAGAGGCCTGCGAGGAAATGGCCAGGAAGTTGCGCGTCAAGACGCCGAACCTCGACGAACGCATCGAAAATCTGTCCGGCGGCAATCAGCAGAAGGCGTTGATCGGCCGGTGGATGCTCACCAATCCCCGCATTCTGATCCTGGACGAGCCGACGCGCGGCATCGATGTCGGCGCCAAGGCCGAGATCCATCGTCTCGTTACCGAGATGGCGCGCAACGGCGTCGCCGTGATCATGATCTCCTCGGAAATGCCCGAGGTGCTCGGCATGAGCGACCGCATCATGGTCATGCATGAAGGACGGGTCACCGGATTCCTGGATCGCGCGGAAGCAACTCAAGTGAAGGTGATGGAGCTGGCCGCGCAGTGACGCCGCCAATCATCGCAAGGGAGGACTGAACCATGGTTAGCAAAGTTGCAGAGGCGGCCGCCCCGGCAGTCACACGGCCAAAAAGGCGCCGCGTGCCGCCCGAACTCGGCATCTTCCTGGTGCTGATCGGCATTGCGCTCCTCTGCGAGATCCTCGGCTGGATCTTCGTCGGCCAGAGCTTCCTGATGAACCTGCAGCGCCTCAAGATCATGATCCTGCAGGTCTCCGTCATCGGCATCATCTCGGTCGGCGTGACGCAGGTCATCATCACAGGCGGCATCGACCTCTCGTCCGGCTCTGTCGTTGGCCTCACGGCCATGGTCGCCGCAAGCTTTGCTCAGTCGTCGACTTGGGCGAGGGCCGTCTATCCCGCACTGACCGACATGCCCTTCTTCGTGCCGATCGGCATCGGCCTGCTGATCGGTCTTCTTGCCGGCTACATCAACGGGCAGCTGATCACCAAGACCAAGATTCCGCCCTTCATCGCGACACTTGGCATGATGGTCTCGGCCCGCGGCCTGTCGAAGCTCTACACCAAGGGCCAGCCGATTTCGGGCCTCACCGACCAGTTCAATTTCATCGGTTCCGGCATCTGGCCTGTCATCGTCTTCCTGATCATCGCAATCGCCTTCCACATCGTGCTGCGCTACACGCGCTACGGCAAGTTCACCTATGCGATCGGCGCCAATGTACAGGCGGCGCGCGTCTCGGGCATCAATGTCGAGGCGCATCTGGTCAAGGTCTATGCGATTGCCGGGCTTCTGGCGGGCCTTGCCGGCATCATCACCGCCGCCCGCGTGCAGACGGCGCAGGCCGGCATGGGCGTCAACTATGAGCTGGATGCGATCGCGGCTGCAGTCATCGGAGGCACGTCGCTGACCGGCGGCGTCGGCCGCATCGCCGGCACGGTGATCGGCACCGTCATCCTCGGTGTCATGATCTCCGGCTTCACCTTCCTCAACGTCGATGCCTATTACCAGGAAATCGCCAAGGGCTTCATCATCGTCGCGGCCGTTGCCATCGACGTCTACCGCCAGAAGAAGCGGGCCAAGCGCTGAATGCCCGACACATCATCAGCGTTGTAAAGCATGCTTTCAAGGCGGGGTGTTTGCCCCGCCTTTTTCCATTCGAATATGCAGTTCCATGCAAATGCAAATTTTTTTCATTTTGGTATGGCGAATCCTGTCAGCTTTTCTATTCTGGCCGCTTTCCATTCGCTCACCCGAGCGCTTCATCCGGGATAGACAATGCAAGCCGTATTCGATGGTCACAACGACGTTCTCCTGAGGCTCTGGCATCACGCGCGCGACGGCGCCGATCCGGTTGCCGAATTCCGGGACGGGACGTCTAGCGGCCATATCGATGCGCCCCGCGCGCTGGCCGGGGGCCTAGCTGGGGGCCTCTGCGCCATCTATATTCCGTCGGGCGATCTCGTTTTTGCCGATCCCGATAGCAACGGTCATTATGCGACGCCGCTCGCGGCTCCGCTGGAGCGGGCGCCTTCTCTCGACATCGCGCTGGATATGGCGGCGATTGCGTTGCGGCTCGACCGCGCCGGCGCCTGGAAGCTCTGCCGTTCCACTGCCGAGATCCGCGATTGCATAGAGAAAAGAATTTTCGCGGCTGTGATGCACATGGAAGGCTGCGAAGCGATCGACGCCGATCTCGTCGCACTCGAAACCTTCTATGCAGCCGGCCTGCGCTCGCTCGGCCCGGTCTGGAGCCGCAACAATGTCTTTGCCCATGGTGTGCCCTTCGCCTATCCGAGCTCCCCGGACACAGGACCTGGCCTCACCGACGCCGGCTTTGCACTGATACGCGCCTGTAACCAGCTCGGCATCCTCGTCGATCTCGCCCACATCACCGAGAAAGGCTTCTGGGATGTGGCGAAGACCTCGGATCAGCCGCTGGTCGCGAGCCACTCCAATGCGCATGCGCTGACGCCGGTCGCGCGCAACCTCACCGACAAGCAGCTTGACGCCATCAAGGAGAGCCGCGGCATCGTCGGCCTCAACTATGCGACGGCGATGCTGCGCGATGATGCCCGCTCGGATGCCGATACGCCGCTCGAGGCGATGGTACGGCATGTCGATCATCTCGTCGGCCGCCTTGGCATCGATTGCGTGGGCCTCGGATCGGATTTCGATGGTGCCACGATTCCGGCTGAGATCGGCGATGCAGCCGGTAACCAAAAGCTGATTGCCGCTCTTCGGAGCGCTGGTTATGGTGAAGCCGATCTTATAAAGCTGTGCAGGGAGAACTGGCTCCGCGTCCTCGCGTCCGCTTGGAAGGAAGGCAGCCGTTAGAGTGCGTACTGAATATTGCGTAGAGTTTAAAAAAGGGGAATGAAAACAATGATGATGACCAAGATGAACCGCGGTTTGCGCGCACTGTCTGCCGGCGTGGCTCTCTCGCTTCTGCTGATGGCGGCGCCGAACGCATATGCTGCGACGCCCAAGGACACTCTGGTCGAGGGTTTTGCCTTCGATGACATTCTGAGCATGGATCCGGCCGAAGCCTACGAACTGTCGGCTGCCGAAATCACCGGCAACACCTATAGCCTGCTGGTCCGTCTCGATATCAACGATACGTCGAAGATCAAGGGTGACCTTGCCGAGAGCTGGTCTGTTTCCGACGATCACCTGACGTACACGTTCAAGCTCAAGCCCGGTCTGAAGTTCGCGTCCGGCAACCCGATTACGGCCGAGGACGTCGCCTGGTCCTTCGAGCGCGTCGTCAAGCTCAACAAGAGCCCGGCCTTCATTCTCACGCAGTTCGGCATCACGGGCGACAACGTCACGGACAAGGCCAAGGCGACCGATGCGAACACCTTCACCTTCACTGTCGACAAGCCCTATGCGCCGAGCTTCGTGCTGAACTGCCTGACGGCAACCGTTGCCGAAGTGGTCGACAAGAAGCTGGTTCTGCAGCATGTGAAGCCGGCAACGCCGACCGCCGACTACAAATATGACAACGACTTCGGCAACAGCTGGCTGAAGACTGGCTTTGCCGGTTCCGGTCCGTTTAAGCTGCGTGAATGGCGCGCCAACGAGGCTGTAGTGCTGGAGCGCAATGACAACTACTATGGCGAAAAGGCGAAGCTGAACCGCGTCATCTATCGTTTCATGAAGGAAAGCTCGGCACAGCGTCTGGCGCTTGAAAACGGCGATATCGATATCGCCCGCAATCTCTCGCCGACCGATCTTGAGGCTGTCGAGAAGAACGCGCAGCTTGCTTCGACCAGCGCGCCGAAGGGCACCATCTACTATATGAGCCTCAACCAGAAGAACGCCAACCTGGCCAAGCCGGAAGTGCAGCAGGCGTTCAAGTATCTGGTCGATTACGATGCCATCGGCAAGACGCTGATCAAGGGTATCGGCGAAATCCACCAGACCTTCGAACCGAAGGGCATGCTTGGCTCGCTCGATGAAAACCCGTTCAAGCTCGACGTCGCCAAGGCCAAGGAATTGCTGGCCAAGGCAGGCCTGCCCAATGGCTTCTCGATCACCATGGACGTGCGCAGCATCGAGCCGGATACGGGCATCGCGACTGCGATCCAGCAGACGCTCGGCCAGGCTGGCATCAAGGTGGAGATCATCCCCGGTGACGGAAAGCAGAAGCTGACGAAGTATCGTGCCCGCAACCACGATATCTACTTCGGCAACTGGGGCCCGGATTATTGGGACCCCCATTCCAACGCCGATACATTCACCACCAACGACGACAATTCCGATACCAGCAGCAACAAGACGCTGGTCTGGCGCAACACCTGGACCACTCCCGAACTGGAGAAGCTCGCCAAGGCTGCGCTCTTCGAAGGCGATGCGGCCAAGCGTGGCGCCATGTATCAGGACATCCAGAAGAAATTCCTGGAAGCAAGCCCCTTCATCATCCTCTATCAGCAGACGGAAGTCGCCGGCTATCGCAAGGACGTGAAGGACTTCAAGCTTGGTCCGAGCTTCGACAACAACTTCGTCTGGCCGATCTCCAAGTGATGATCCGGCAGGACTAGGTCTTTGAGCACTGTCGAACGGAAAATGCAGGTGCGGCCCAAGAAGGGCCGTACCGCTCCCTTTTTCATGGGGCTGCTGCGATTCCTTGTCGTGGCCGTCACAACCTATCTCGGTCTTCTGGCCGTCACCTTTTTCATCGGGCGGGTCATCCCGATCGATCCGGCACTGGCGATTGCCGGCGATCACGCGCCTCAGCAGATACTGGAACGCCTGCGGCGCGAGATGCATCTCGACCAGCCGCTTTATCTCCAGTTCTATTATTATCTCGTGAGCGCTCTGAGCGGCGATTTCGGCACGTCGGTGCTGACGACTAATCCGGTCATGGATGACATCCGGCGCGTCTTCCCAGCGACGATGGAGCTTGCGACGGTCGGCACGATCATCGGCGCCGTTTTCGGGGTTCCCTTTGGCGTTCTCGCTGCCGTGCGCCGCAACAGCATCATCGACCAGATTGTGCGCGTCATCGGCCTGGTCGGCTATTCGCTGCCGGTCTTCTGGCTGGCCATGGTCTCGCTCGTCATCTTCTATGCGAAGCTGAACTGGGTCGCCTATCCCGGCCGCATCGACATCGCCTATGAATATACTTTCACGCCGATCACGGGTTTCTTCCTGCTCGACAGCGCGATGCAGGGGCAATGGGACGTCTTCTGGGACGTGTTCCGTCACATCATCCTGCCGGCGTCGCTGCTCGGCTATTTCTCGCTCGCCTATATCAGCCGCATGACGCGCAGCTTCATGCTGAACGAACTGGGCCAGGAATATATCGTCGCGGCCCGCGCCAAGGGGCTTTCCGAGGCGCGGGTGATCTGGGGCCATGCGCTGCGCAGCGCCATGGTGCCGCTGATCACTGTGATCGCGCTTTCCTACGCCTCGCTGCTGGAGGGATCGGTATTGACCGAGATCGTCTTCTCCTGGCCGGGCATCGGCTTCTACATAACCAGCTCACTGCGCAATGCCGACATGAATGCCGTCCTCGGGGGGACCATCGTCATCGGCACGGTTTTCATCGGCATCAACCTGATTTCCGATCTGCTCTATCGGACCCTCGACCCAAGGACGCGACGTAAATGACTGTCGAGACCACCCAATCCAGCTTGAGGGACTGGCTGCTCTCCGACCGGCCGCAGTCGCGCCGGCAGGCGAGGTTAGGGCGCGCCTATGTCACCTGGCGGCAATTTTCCGCCAACCGCCTGGCCGTGATCGGGCTTGCAATCATCATCGCGCTCGTGCTCGTGGCGGCGCTTGCCGATGTCATCGCCCCGCATTCACCCGTCATCGGCGATCTCACGAATGCCTATTTGAAACCGCCGGGAACGCCGGGGTATCTTCTCGGCACCGACGACCTCGGGCGCGACATCCTCTCGCGCCTCATCTACGGCTCGCGCTGGACGCTTTACATCGTCATTCTGGTTGCGATCATCTCGGCGCCGATCGGGCTGACCATCGGCATGGTGTCGGGCTATCTCGGCGGCTGGACCGACACGATCTTGATGCGCATCACCGACATCTTCCTTGCCTTTCCGAAGCTGGTATTGGCGCTTGCCTTCGCCGGCGCGCTCGGCGCGGGCATCGAGAATGCCGTCATCGCGATCGCCATCACCTCTTGGCCACCCTATGCGCGTCTGGCACGCGCCGAAACCATGACGGTGCGGCGTTCGGACTATATCGCCGCGGTGCAGCTCATGGGTGCCTCGCCGCTGCGCATCATCTTCCGGCATGTCATGCCGCTCTGCATCTCCTCTGTGATCGTCCGTGTCACGCTCGACATGGCCGGCGTGATCCTGACGGCCGCGGGTCTCGGCTTCCTTGGTCTTGGTGCGCAGCCGCCGCTGCCGGAATGGGGCGTGATGATCGCAAGCGGCTTCAAATACTATCTCGATCAATGGTGGGTGGCGGCCATGCCTGGCATTGCGATCCTCATCGTCAGCCTCGGCTTCAACCTACTCGGCGACGGCCTGCGCGATGCGCTCGATCCGAAGGAGAGCGGGCAATGACGACACTTTTAACCGTGGAGAACCTCAGGGTTCGTTATCCGACCCGCACCGGCGTCATCGGCGCCGTACGCGGTGTGTCCTTCACGCTCGGTCGCGAGCGGCTCGGCATCGTCGGCGAGAGCGGATCCGGCAAATCACAGACCGGCCGTGCCATCATGGGGCTGACGCCGCCGCATGGCATCGTCACCGCCGACAAGCTTGACTTCAGCGGCATCGACCTCCTGTCGATTTCCGCCAAAGAACGCCGGTCGCTGCGCGGCAAGCGCATCGCCATGGTGCTGCAGGATCCGAAATATTCGCTCGACCCGGTCATGACCATCGGCAAGCAGATTACCGAGACGCTGCGTACACATGAGAAGATCAGCAAGGCCGAAGCTCGTGACCGCGCGCTTGCCATGCTGGAAGCGGTGCAGATCCGCGATCCAGGCCGTGTCTACGACCTGCATCCGCACGAGGTCTCGGGCGGCATGGGCCAGCGCGTCATGATTGCCATGATGCTGATCGCCGGGCCGGAGTTGCTGATTGCCGATGAGCCGACCTCGGCGCTCGACGTTACCGTTCAGCTCGATGTGCTCAAGATCATGGACAAGCTCGTGTCGGAGCGCGGCATGGGGCTGATTTTCGTCTCGCACGACCTGCGGCTGGTATCGTCCTTCTGCGACCGCGTGATCGTCATGTATGCAGGTAAGGTGGTGGAAGAGCTCAAGGCTTCCGAATTGAACAATGCCCAGCATCCCTATACACGCGGCCTGCTGAACTGCATGCCGGTCATCGGCGAAAACAGGCATCCGCTGCCGGTGCTCGATCGCAAGCCGGAGTGGGCGGCATGACGACAGCGCTCGCAGTTGATGGCCTCAGCGTCGTCTATGATGGCTACTACGCCCTTGATGCCGTCGGCATCGACGTGAACAAGGGCGAATCCTTCGGTCTGGTCGGCGAGTCCGGCTCCGGCAAATCGACGCTGCTGCGCGCCGTTGCCGGCCTCGCGCCCGTTACCGACGGCAAGATCCAGGTCGGCGGCGAACAGCTGAAGGGCGCCAGGCGCAGCAAGACCTTCTATCGTCAGGTGCAGATGGTGTTTCAGGACCCCTATGGCTCCCTGCATCCGCGCCAGACGATCGACCGGCTGCTGCTGGAGCCTTTGTCGATTCACGGGATCGGCGATACGGAGACCCGCATCGCCAGGGCGCTGGACGAAGTCGGTCTCGGAAAGGGCTTCCGCTTCCGCTATCCGCACCAGCTCTCCGGCGGCCAGCGCCAGCGCGTCGCCATTGCGCGCGCGCTGATCGTCGAACCGTCCATCCTGCTGCTCGACGAGCCGACTTCGGCGCTGGATGCTTCCGTGCAGGCCGAAGTGCTGAACCTGCTCGAACAGGTGCGCAAGGACCGCCATCTGACCTTCGTGATGGTGAGCCACGATCTCGGCGTCATCACCCATATGTGCGAGCGCCTGGCCGTCATGCGTAACGGTGCGGTCGTCGAGAGGCTGACTGCGAAAGAATTGGCAGCCGGCGATGTCAAGGAAGATTACACGCGCAATCTGATGGTCGCCAGCAAGGGGTTTGTCCGCGCCTAGGAGACCTGTGCGCGGGTAGGCTTTCTGCTTGAATTTGCTGTATTTCCTCGGATGGGAAGCGTATCGCAGGCGTCGGCATACGCGGCTTGGAACA
>NZ_JAQJCG010000040.1:0-21763 GCF_030182565.1 Rhizobium centroccidentale
GTGCGACCATCAATGCTGACCTCCTCTCAGCCAGCATCTTGAATCATATTCGACATCAAAAGGGAATCCACGATTCAAACAAAATCTGAACCGCTCTAAGGAGCGGCGACGACGTCTGAGAAAGCAGCGGCGGCACCCGGATTTACGCACCGAGATCATCAACCAGCTGGAGGCGCGTTGGTCTCCGGAGCAGATTGCCGGGCGCCTGTTGTTGGAGGAGCGCAGCCTCGTCCGCGTCTGTAAAGAGACAATCTACCGCTTCATTTACAGCAAGGAAGATTACGGGCTTGGCCTCTATCAGTATCTCCCGGAGGCGCGTCGTCAACGTCGTCCACTGCGCTCCAGGAAGCCGCGCGACGGTGTGTTTCCAGCCTCGCATAGCATATCCCAACGTCCTGATTTTATTGGAGATAGATCGCAGTTTGGGCATTGGGAGGGCGACCTTCTCATCTTTGAGCGTCCCCTCGGCCATGCCAATGTCACGTCCCTGGTGGAGCGGAAGAGCCGCTACACCGTTCTCATCAAGAATCCAAGCCGGCATTCTCGCCCGATCATGGACAAGATCATCAGAGCGTTTTCGCCTTTGCCAGCCTTTGCGCGTCAGAGCTTCACGTTTGATCGCGGTACCGAGTTTGCCGGATTCAGGGCTTTGGAAGACGGGATTGGCGCGCGTAGCTGGTTCTGCGATCCGAGCGCACCATGGCAAAAGGGCGCCGTGGAAAACGCCAACAAGCGCATTCGCCGCTTCATGCCAGGAGCTACAGATCTGGCCGCCGTGTCACAACGCGACCTGATCCAACTCGCATGTCATCTGAACGACCAACCCCGTAAATGCCTTGGATACAAGACGCCGGCCGAGGTGTTCATGGCGCATTTGCAGGATCAGGCGTGATCCCCTACCCTGCAAAACAGGCGTGATGCACTTGGGTTAGCTTCTCCACCAGGGCAGATTGCCATGCGATGCGACTGCCTCAATGCCCATCCCGAGCAACTGCATCTTTCGGGACAGTATCGACCAAATTCTTCCGATGGAAGATGAACAGCCCGGCAAGGACGATGATGACGGAGCCGATGACAATCTGGGTGTCCGGAATATCGCCGAAGAAAACGAAGCCTAGCACGATTGCCCAGACCAGCAGGCTGTATTGCAGCGGAGCTAATAGCGATGCCGGAGCAAGTTTCAGGGATCGGGTTATCAGCATATGGGCGCTGCCGGCGACGATGCCGAGGGCGAGCATGGCGCCAAGATCGAGCGCTGAGGCGGAACGCCAGTCGCCAATGCTGAGTACCAGTCCGGCAATGAGCGCACCGACCGTCTGCCACGCGACGAGAGTCGCATCCCGCGTCTGCCGCAGCCGTCGCCCGAGCACCAGGGTCAAAGCGAATGAGAGGCTGCCGCCAAGGCCGAAAAGCGATGGCCAGGAAAACATTGCCGCAGAAGGTCGGAGAGCGATCAATACGCCGATAAAGCCGACGAATACCGCCAGCCAGCGCCGCCAACCGATCTTTTCATTGAGAAAGAAATGCGAGATCGCCGCTACATAAATGGGCCCGGCCATATAGAAGGTCATGACATCGGCCAGCGGCAGATAAGCGACAGCGGCGTAAAAGAGAGCAACGTCGAGCGTTGTCATGACAACACGCAGAAGCTGCAGCGGCGGCCGTTCGAGGCGAAAAAGCGCGTCGCTGCCCTGCCGAGCGATCATCGGCGCCAGGATAATGAACGAACCGAACGAGCGTATCACCAGAATCTGGCCTACGGAGAAGCTCGCAACCAGCCACTTGCCCATGGCATCGTTCAGCGAAAACAGGAAGTCGCCGAGAAGCATCATCAGCATGCCGGCAAGCACAAGATTGCCGCTTGTTACGGCTTTGCTCACGCGCATACTATTTTATCCTTGCGAATCCGCGTTTCCACTACCTGCGCTTTAGCCGGTTTTGCCCCCTACCCGCAATGGCGCTCATCACCGACGGTTCATCCCGGAAAATCCAGCACCTGTGCACTCATTGTGGCGCGCGCTCTTTCTGTAAAACTTGAGCGGATGTTTATAAATTCGGTTATATGATAACGTTTACGTGAACGGGTAAACCAAACTCGCCAGCGAGGACGGTCCACATGCCTATACGCTTTCATTGTTGCAGAACTACCTGCCGATATAGTCCGCTTGCCGGGTGAGAGAACATAAATGATGCAGCCGCCGGATGGATCATCAGAGCCGACGCACCGAGATCAAGACGGTGAGGATGAGCAGGTCCGCGAACCGTTTGAATTGCTTCAGGCTCGATATCTGTCTCTCGCCGAGCGTTACGAATGGCTCGAAGCGATGATCAACTATGTCCCGGACTATATCTATGCCAAGGACAGGGATGGCCGGTTCCTTTTCGCCAACATGGCGATCGTCCTCAACAATGGCTTCACGCATGTCGATGAGCTGATCGGCCTTACCGATGCCGAAATTCACCCGATGGCCGATGCTCACAAGATCGAAGAAGTCGAACAGCAGGTGATGGAGAGCGGCGAGGCCGATCTTGGTGTCGAAGAGCGGCGCCTCAAGGGCGAAGGCTGGCTCATGATGTCGCGGGTGCCGCTGCGCGATAGAAACGGCAATATCATCGGCGTCGTCGGCGCATCGCGCGACATCTCCGCTCGAAAGCGGGCAGAAAAACTGATGAGTGCCCAGACGAAGCTTCTACAGGATGTGGCCCGAGGCGTTGATCTCGACGTATTTCTCAGGGAGTCCCAAGTCCTTCTTGAGGAATTGCTCAACGGCAGACGCGTGAGCTTTGTTCTCAATGGCGAGCAAGCCGAACCGCTTGCCGGCGATATCCTGGAATTTCCCATTTTTTCGCGAGACGGCGGCCGGCATGGAGCCCTAGTAACGGTGCAAACCGATGGTGACGAGGCCGGGCTTATGGAATTTTTCGCCGGCATAGCGCAGACTGTCGGCATAGCCATCGATCGCCATCGCGACATCGCCCATATTGCATACTTGGCCGAACATGACGCGCTCACCGGCCTGCCGAACCGCATGCTGCTCGATCGCAGGCTCAGCGCCCTCTTGGAAAAAGCATCACGGAAACAAAGGTCTCTGGCCGTAGCGTTCATCGACCTCGATAATTTCAAGCTGGTGAATGACACACTCGGCCACGCGGCCGGCGATGAATTGCTGACGGTGGTCGCGCGGCGCATATCGACCCATGTCGGCAATGGCGGCATCGTAGCGAGGATCGGCGGTGACGAATTCATCATCGTTCTGGAAGATCCCGCTGAGCCGATATATGAGAGGCTCGCGGCCGTCCTGGCAGACATATCCAAGCCAATGATCGTACAAGGCGTCGAGATCCGGGTAGGCTGTAGCATCGGTGTGGCTTGCGCCATGGAGCATGGCACGACGACTTCGGAGCTCTTCGCGAATGCCGATATGGCGCTCTATCGAGCCAAGGAAGCGGGACGCAATGCCATTCGCCTGTTCACGCCGGCCATGGCGGAGGACGCCCGCAACAAGCTGATCCGTATCGAAGAATTACGGCGTGCCGTGGAGCAGGACGAATTCGTGCTCCATTATCAGCCGCAAAAGGAAGTTCGCAGCGGCAAGATCATTGGCGTCGAGGCCCTCGTCCGGTGGCAGCATCCTACCGAAGGCTTGCTGCTTCCAGGCGCCTTCATTCCGCTCGCAGAGGAGACGGGACTCATCGTCACGCTCGGCGAAATCGTTCTGCGCAGAGCCTGTCAGCAAGCGCGGCTGTGGCAGGATCGCGGCCTGCCCGCACTACGTATGGGCGTCAACGTGTCAGCCCGGCAATTCCTGGAGAGCTCGCTGACGAACCAGGTCGCATCGGCATTGCAATCCGCTCATCTCGATCCGCAATGGCTCGAGCTCGAATTGACGGAAAGCTTGATCATGCGTGACATCGAAGGAGCCATCGAGCGGATGCAAGAACTGAAGAAGTTGGGAGTCAGCCTCGCGATGGACGATTTCGGCACCGGATATTCAAGCCTGAGTACCCTCAGGCGCTTTCCACTTTCCCGGTTGAAGATCGATAGATCGTTCATCGCCGATATTCCGGAAAAGCCCGGCGATATGGCCATTACCTCTGCCATCGTATCGCTTGGCAGAACACTCGATCTGGAAGTCGTGGCGGAAGGCGTCGAGACCGAGGCGCAGGCCCGTTTTCTCGAGGGCGCCGGATGCGAACTGCTTCAAGGCTATCTCTTCGCCCGGCCCCTTCCCTCCTCCGAGATCGAAAGCCTGATTACCGGAACCGCTGCGAAAACGGTGTAGATATTCACCCGAAAACGGCTTGATGCTTGCCGCATGCGGACGCGTCTCAAGGAAATGTCACGATCTCTATCCAGTTCGCACCGGCATTGACCGGATATCGCCCTATCAGGCCGAGACCGCCGGCGGCGTGGTCGATAGCATAGACCGACAGTCTGTCTGACTTCTCGCCGGATGCGACAAGAAACCGGCCCGATGGATCGATGCGGATGCCGCGCGGCTGCTGCTCGGTCGGATAGTTTGTGACGTAGGTCAGTCTTCCATTGCCTGCGTCGACGCGAAAGAGTGCGATCCGGCTGGTGGTTCTCTCCGTCGTATAAAGAAATTTGCCGTTCGGTGTAATGCCGATATCTGCGGCCCAGACTTTCGGCTTGTCGTTGTCTGCTGAAGCCACGGTCGGTGCAGGCGCGCCGGATGTCGCCGGACCAGCCGGCGCGATGCCTGGTGACAGCCCGGCAAGCTCAGGAACGGAAGTAACACTTTCTATCTCGCTCAAAGTGCCCTTATTGGTATCGAGCGCATAGTGGATGACATGGCCGGTCAGTTCGGTCAGGACGTACACTGCTTTATTGTCGGGAGAAATGACGATGTGGCGCGGACCAAAACCAGCGCCGGTCTCAACCTGCGTCGGATCGTTCGGCTTCAGTATTCCAGTCTCGGCGTCGAGAGTGAATTGCTGCACAGCATCAGAGCCGAGATTGGTGGCAAAGACATATTTTCCTGTCCGGTCACTGACGATCGAGTGGGCGTTGCGTCCGGTTGCGATCACTTGTTGAGCCTGCGCGGTGACCAACCCGTTCCTGCCGATCAGCAGCACGGCGATTTTGCTGCCGCCATAGGAAGCAGCGAATAGAAGCCCACCCGTCGGATCGAGGGAGATGTAGGCCATGCTGTCGGGCAAAGCGGCGACGGCCTCCTGCCTCAATTTGCCGCTTTCGGGGTCGATCGCCAGCGTCAATACCCGGTAAGGCTGCTCGCGAATGACCGCATAGAGATGCCGCCGGTCCGGACCGACGGCCATGGGCATGACCATCGGGCCAACATCAACGCTGGATATTGGCATGAGCGTGCCCGTCGCCCCATCCATCCTGTACGTATCGATCGTTCCGGCAACTGCCGCCGAGACATAGACGAATGTGCGAGATACGCTGGAAGGCGTCTGAACCACTAATCACCTCGTCTGAGCGCCGGATGTAACCGCCGACGATCGCTTGATATCATATGTCATAATATGACCATGGTATGTGTTGAGCATTATTGCGCCTGCAGCTCGGCCAGGAGACGATAACGTCGCTGGCTCGCCAGCATATGGGCCCGCATCGCCTGACGCGCTCGCTCAGGATCTTGATCGGCAATCGCCGTCAGTATTTCCGCATGCTCGGCATGCACCTTCTCCAGATAGGCGCGATCATTCGCTTCAGGCAATGTCGGAAACTGTCTGCGCGGGATGGTTCGGGCGCCGAAATGCCGGAGCACATCGACATAGAAGCGATTGTTCGTGGCAGCGGCAATCGCCATATGGAATTCATAATCCGCTTCGACGGTCGAGAGCCCCTGCTCTATCAGCAGCGCCATCTTGCGGTTGGCGGCAGCAATTGCAGCCTCCTGTTCGGCCGTTCTGCGATAGGCGGCGATTGCCGCCGCCTCGCCTTCCGCAGCCATGCGGAATTCCAGCAACTCCAGCGTTTCGGGGATGCTTTTGACTTCGACAGGCGTCAGCAGCAGGCCGGATCGTGACGACGTTTCGGAAACGAATACCCCCTTGCCCTGAACGGGCTTGACGAGCCCTGCGGCACGAAGATCGGCAATCGCCTCGCGCACCACGGTACGGCTGACATCGAAGGCCGCTTCGAGCTGCGGTTCCGTCGGAAGCTGGTCGCCTGCCTGAAGCTTGCCGGACTCGATCTGCGTGCGCAATTCATCGATGACCCTTTGTGCCAGCCTTTGCCTCGCCCGGGCATTTGTCGTCATTCCCGATCCCCGATTCTATTCCCGCTGTTCATCCGCAGTCGCTTCTTATGGTCAGCGTTAAGTCATAATACGAATAGTCTTAACATGGGGCGCATCGAATGCAATCGGGGCAGGCAGGCAATTAGATTTCCCAGTCGGAGGTATATGCTCTGGCCCTTAAGCCCGATGACAATTCCAGCTTGACCTCGATCGTTTTCTTCAGCCTCGCCGCAAGGGCATCGGAAAGGATGGCGCCATTGATCCAATCCCTCTCCGTGGCATAGACGACATAGGGATTGATCACGCATTTGAAATCGAGCATCAGCGACATGGCGAGGCTTCCATATGCCATATAGCTATGCGGGAGCCCACCGGAACAGACGAACGTGACGATCTGATCGAACCAGGCCGATTTTCGTCCGCCCTCACCGGTCGCACCGGTAAGCTCGATCAGGCTCTTGGCAGCGCTGCCCACCGACCAATTGTAAATGGGCACAGCAAGCAGCACACCATCCGCATCGCGAATTGCGCGATACAGCCTGTCGTATGAAGGATGCTCATAGCAGTTCAAGTTGTCGAAAACAGCCAGCTCGAGATCCTGAAGATCGATAAATTCAACCCCAACCCCTCTCTCCCGCAATAGGTGTTCCGCCTCACGCGCCATGCGGCGGCTCCGGCTTTCCGGGTCCATGCTGCAGGACAGAATGGTGATTTTCGATGGATGCATCTCTGTTTTGCTCCGTCGTCAGCGGCATCAGATGAAACCGCACAGCACCTTAGGATTAAGCGGATTCTCCCTGTCTACAACGCACTTTTTTCTGCGCAATCGCTGCATTCCATCGATGCCGCATACGCCGCGTCCTGTCAAAACCGCATTTCCGAAGCCGGCCCATTCACCGCCTCCACACTAAATAATCTGTTTTCAACAGCAATAATTACATACCCTTATCGGTACATCCTCAAACGAATTCTCTCTGTGACAGCAAGGTGCGACATCGCAAGTCCATGATTTCCGCACGATCGTATTGACATTTGTCGAAAGCACTTCGAATATTGTCAAACGATGCTGAGCAGTAGTCGACGGCGACGTCGTGGCTCGCTCCGGCATCCGGAATGCGGAGGGGAAAGTGGAATTCCTGCTTGAAGTAGAGGGGCTGAAAAAGTCCTTTGGCGGCGTCGCTGCATTGCGCGACGGGCGCTTTCAGCTGCGTCCCGGCTCCGTCCACGCCTTGTGCGGCGGCAACGGTGCGGGCAAATCGACGTTCCTCAAGATCCTGATGGGCATTCACAAGCGCGATGCCGGCTCCATTCGCCGCCGCGGCAAGGATGTGGATTACGCCAGTCCTGCCGAAGCGCTCGCCGCCGGCATTGCCATCATCGAGCAGGAGCTCAGTCCCATCCCGCACATGACGGTTGCGGAGAATATCTATCTTGGCCGCGAGCCATCGGCGCGCCTTGGCGGCATCGATTTCAAGACAATGAATCGTAACGCGCAGGCGCTCCTCGATCGGCTGCAGTTCAACATCCGCGCCACGCAATTCATGATGAACCTCTCGGTCGCGCAAGTTCAGCTTGTCGAGATCGCCAAGGCGCTCAGCCACGATGCCGAGGTGATCTTCATGGACGAGCCGACCTCGGCGATCGGCGAGAAGGAAGCGCAGCAGCTGTTTGCGACCATCGAGCGGCTGAAGGCTGAAGGCAAAGGCGTTGTCTACGTCTCGCACCGCCTGTCCGAAATCTTCCAGATCGCCGATTCCTACACGGCCTTTCGCGACGGGTCCTATGTCGGCAGCGGCGCGCTTGCCGATATCGACCGGCCCGGCCTCATCCGCATGATCGTCGGCCGCGAACTTGGCGAGGAATACATCAAGACCAATGTGCCGACGGCAACGCCAGGGCTGGAAGTCGCCGGGCTTACAGCAGAGGGCAAAGTCAACGACATCTCCTTTACCGCACACAAGGGCGAGATTTTCGGCATTTATGGCCTGATGGGGTCCGGCCGTACCGAGATCTTCAACTGCATATTCGGCGTCGATGCCGTCAGCAGCGGCCAGATCAAGCTTGCTGGCGAGCCCATCATCGTGCGCAAACCAGCCGAAGCCATGCAGCACGGCATCGCCTTCGTCACCGAAGATCGCAAGCTGACCGGCCTCAACCTGATCGATAGCGTTCGCAACAATATCTGCCTTGCGAGCCTGCCCGAAATGAGCCCGAATTTTTCGATGGATCGCCGGGCTGAGGCCAGCGCCAGCCAGGACATGATCCAGCGCTTCGGCATCAAGGCGGCACGCGACAGCATGCCGGTCTCCGGCCTTTCCGGCGGCAATCAGCAGAAGGTCGTGCTCGGCAAATGGTTCCTGCGCAAGCCGAAAGTCCTGCTGCTCGATGAGCCGACACGCGGCGTCGATGTCGGCGCCAAGCGCGAAATCTACCGCATCATCTGCGACTTCGCCGCCGAAGGCGGCACCGTGATCATGATCTCATCCGAAATAGACGAGGTTCTCGGCATGTCCGACCGCATCCTGGTGATGCGCCAGGGACGATCTGCCGGAATTCTCAAGAGGGAGGAGGCCGACGCGCAATCGCTCGTGCATCTGTCGACCTGAACGCGACCGGACACGAAGACAAGAATGAAGCGCCCGGCAATAAGAGGTATTTGCAATGTCCGCCACTGACAACAATCAGTCCAATTCCTGGTTCGGCTCGGATCGGCGCCGATTGATCATTCAGGAATACGGGATCTTTCTCGCTTTCCTCCTGCTCGCTGCCGTCCTCTCATTCTCGAATGAGTATTTTCTGACAGCCGGCAACATTTCCAACGTTCTGCTGCAGACCTCTATCAACGGCGTGCTCGCGATCGGCATGACATTCGTCATCCTGACACGCGGCATCGATCTCTCCGTCGGCTCCGTGGTCGCGCTCACAGGGATTGTCAGCGCAAGCTTCGCAACGACCTCGGCGACGGCCGGCATTGTCGGTGCGCCGTATCCGCCCTATGTGGCGCTCGCCGCCGGCCTCTTGGTTGGTGTCGCCTGTGGCGCCGTGGTCGGCCTCATCGTCTCGCGCTTTGCCGTTCCCGCTTTTGTCGCGACGCTCGGCATGCTCTCTGCTTCCCGCGGCCTGACGCTGATCTATGGCGGCGGCAAGCCTGTGCCGGCACTGACTCCCGATTTCCGCTGGATCGGCACGGGTAACGTGCTCTCGATCCCGATGCCGGTCATCCTGCTTGCCATCGTCTTCATCGTCGCATGGTGGGTCCTGAACCGCACCCGCTTCGGCCGATACATCTATGCCGTCGGCGGCAATCCACATGCTGCCATCACCTCAGGCATCAATGTCAGCAAGCTGCGCTTCCTCGTTTACGTCATTTCCGGCGGCCTCTCCGGTCTGGCAGGCATGATCCTTGCTGCCCGCACCGGCTCCGCCCTGCCGCAGGCCGGCATCGCCTACGAACTCGACGCGATCGCGGCTGTCGTCATCGGCGGCACCAGCCTTTCCGGCGGCGTCGGCCGCATCACCGGCACACTGATCGGCGCATTGATCATCGGCGTCATGAACAACGGCCTCGATCTGATGGGCATCCAATCCTACTACCAGCAGGTCCTCAAGGGCGCGCTCATCGTCGGTGCCGTCATGCTCGACCAAAAGAGAAACCTGGGCGGTTGAGCCCGAAGACATTCCAGTGTTGGCACTCGGAAAACCAAACGGCACGTCAAGACGACGGCCGGACTTTCAACGGAGGAGACTTATAATGAAGAAATTATTGATTGCTCTTGCTGCAGCGACCGCAATTCTGGCGTCACCTGCCCTCGCCCAGGACAAGAAACTGAAGATAGGCGCGGCACCCTACGGCCTGAATGCCGAATTCATGCAGATCTGGTCTGCAGCGCTGAAGGAACATCCCGCCGTCAAGAATGGCGATGTCGATCTGACCATCTTCGACGGCCGCTATGATGCGCTCGTGCAGCAGGAGCAGGTCAACACGATGATCACGCAGAAGTTCGATGCGATCATCTTCGTGCCGATCGATATCGAAGCTGCAGCGACGGCTGTTCAGGCCGCTCATGACGCCGGTATTCCGGTCGTCGGCTCGAACACTCGCGTCAATTCCGATCTGCTGACCGCCTATGTCGGTTCCGACGACACGATCTCCGGCTACATGGAAGCCAAGACCGTCCTCGATAAGATCGGCTGCAAGGGTAATGTCGTCATCCTCGAAGGCCCGATCGGCCAGTCGGCGCAGATTTCGCGTCTCGAAGGCAACAAGAAGGCGCTTGCCGAGTGCCCGAACGTAAAGGTGCTGGAAGACCAGACCGCCAACTGGTCGCGCGCCGAAGCCCAAACCCTGATGGAAAACTGGCTGACGTCTCATCCCGGCCAGATCAACGGCGTCATCGGCCAGAACGACGAGATGGCGCTCGGCGCGATCGAAGCGATCAAGGCTGCCAAACTTAACGTCAAGGACTTCGCCATTGCCGGCATCGACGGCATCACGGATGCGCTTCACGCGGTCAAGCAGGGTACGATGACCTCGATCCTGCAGGACGCCAGCGCGCAGGCTCAGGGCGCACTCGATCTCGCGATCTTTGCCGCCAAGAAGGGCAACTACAAGCCGGAATCCAAGATCTGGGAGCAGTATCCGGCCATGCCGTTCAACGACGGCAAGGACAAGAACTATAATGTTCCATGGACCCCGGTAACAGCCGAGAACGTCGACAAGCTGCTCGAAACCCGCAAGTAAAATCAATGCGGCGGGGCGAACTATCGCCTCGCCGCACCCCGAAAACAGAGGCCTGAAAAAGATGACCGAGACATCCCCAGACATTGATTTGAATTTCCCGCTCTCAGGCAGGACGGCGCTTGTCACGGGCGGCGGCTCCGGCATCGGCGCTGCTGTTGCGGCGGCATTCGCCTCCAAGGGCGCGAAAGTCGCGGTTCTCGATATCAATGTCGATATGGCAAAGGCCAAGGCATCCGAAATCGGTGGCGGCGCTGAAGCATTCGTCTGCGACGTGTCCGATCCGGCCTCGGTCAACAAGGCGGTCAGTGATGTCGTCGCGCATTTCGGCGGCATCGATATCGCCGTCAACAGCGCCGGCGTCGTCTTCCTCGCCCCCGCCGAAGATCTGCCGCTCGACTACTGGGAGAAGACGATCAATATCAACCTCAAGGGTACGTTCCTTGTCACGCAGGCCGTCGGTCGCGCCATGATCGCCGCCGGCAAGGGTGGCAAGATCGTCAACCTCGCCTCGCAGGCCGGCACCGTCGCTATCGAAGAGCATGTTGCATACTGCGCCTCCAAGTTCGGCGTGATCGGCATGTCCAAGACCTTTGCCGCCGAATGGGGCAAGCACGGCATCAACGTCAATACCATCTCGCCAACCATCGTTCTGACCGAACTCGGCAAGAAGGCCTGGGCCGGCGAAAAGGGCGAAGCCGCCAAGAAGCGCATCCCGACAGGCCGTTTTGCCTTCCCGCAGGAGGTTGCAGCCGCGGCTGTTTTCCTTTCCTCGTCCGGCGCGGACATGATCAACGGCGCCGATCTGCTGATCGACGGCGGCTACACCATTCTTTGAGCGCAAACGCTCGACAATTTCGACAGGAGAGACCATGCAGCGGTTCATCAACAATCCCGATGAAGTCGTTGAAGATACTGTAAAAGGCTTCATCAAGGCGCATTCGGACATCGTCCGTCTGGCTGAAAATCCGCGCGTCGTCGTCGCCAAGGATGCTCCGCATGCCGGCAAGGTCGGCGTGATCACCGGCGGTGGTTCCGGTCACGAGCCTGCCTTCATCGGCTATGCCGGTAAGAACATGCTGGATGCGGTCGCAGTCGGCGAGCTCTTTTCGTCGCCGACTGCCAAGAGCTTCCACGACGCCATACGAGAAGCCAATGGCGGTCGCGGCGTCATCTGCCTTTATGGCAACTATGCCGGCGACAATATGAACGTGAAGATGGCAACAAAGCTTGCCGCCAAGGACGGTATCGAAGTCGCGACCGTTGTTGCCAATGACGATGTCTGCTCCGCACCGCCCGAGGAGCGAGAGAAGCGCCGCGGCGTCGCCGGCGAAATCTTCATGTGGAAGGTCGGTGGCGCCAAGGCCTCCAAGGGCGCAAGTCTCGAGGAAGTCCGCGTGACCGCGCAGAAAGCGATCGACAATTGCCGCTCCGTCGGTATCGGCCTTGGTCCATGCACCCTGCCCGCCGTCGGTCATCCGAATTTCCAGATCGAGCCCGGCACGATGGAAGTCGGCATCGGCCATCACGGCGAGCCAGGCGTTCGCGTCGAGCCGCTGAAGACGGCGGCGGAGATTGCCGAGGACATGTGCCAGATCGTGCTCGACGATCATAATCTGGCCGCCGGAACGGAGGTGGCCGTCCTCGTGTCAGGCCTCGGCGCGACACCGGTCAACGAGCTCTACATCCTGAACGACACGATCGAGACGAAGATCTCCGAGCGGGGGCTGAAGATCTACAAGACCTATATCGGCAACTACTTCACGTCGCTCGAAATGGTCGGCGCGACGCTGACCGTGATGGCGCTCGACGAGGAGCTGAAAGAGCTTCTGGACGTCGAGGTCGAGTGCACGACGCTGCTCTGAGGGGGACGCACGCATGCAGACATTCAACAATGCAACATCGGGCGATATCGTCTTGGCGATGGCCGATCGCATCGTCGAGAACCGCGCCTATCTCAGCGAGATCGACGGCAAGATCGGCGACGGCGACCACGGCGTCAACATGGCCAAGGGCTTCGGCATGGCCGCTGAGCGCCTGAAGGGCAAGAACCAGCCGCTGTCAGCTTCGCTCGACACGCTGGGGACGGTGCTGATGACCGAGATCGGCGGCTCCATGGGACCGCTCTACGGCGTCATGTTTACCGAAATCGCCGAAAAGCTCGACGGCATCGAGGCCATCGATAGCGCAGCCTATAGCAAGGCACTGCATGCCGGGCTCGAAGGCATCCAGTCGATCGGTTCTGCCAAGGTTGGCGACAAGACGCTGCTCGACACCCTGGTTCCGGCGATCGAGGCGTTCGATGCGGCGAACGCAGCCGGCAAGTCCTTTGCCGAGGCACTCGATGCATTGGTCGCAGCTGCCGAAGCTGGTCGCGACTCGACGCTCAACCTCGTCGCCAAGATCGGCCGCGCCAGCCGGCTGGGTGAACGTTCGCTTGGCGTTTTGGACGCCGGCGCCACCTCCTGCGCCATCATCCTGAAGGAGCTTTCAGAAGGCGCGCGCGCACGGCTGCAATAACAGGGCTCTCCCAAGGCTGCGCGATCCCGTGCTCCACCACGGGGTCGCGCGCCGCCCTTCCTCAAGAAGAAGCATTTGCAAACATGCGTCATTGCTTTCATCTTCAGGCGAAAACGGGAAACAGTGAATCATCATGACAGGCAAGGCATCTTCGGTCGGCAAGAACAGTGCAAGCAAGGCGGGCGTGCCGGATGCGACCGATAGCATGCCTTTGCGCTATGGCGACGACCCTTACGTCTGGGCCTGCTGGCTCTATTACGAAGATGGCAAGACCCAGGGCGACATCGCAGAGATCATGGGCATTTCGCGGGCGACCGTGAACAGCTATCTCGCCGATGCCCGCAGCCGCGGCATCGTCAATATCTCACTCGAGCCCTCCCGCCTGAGTTCGCTCTCCATCGCCCAAGAACTCAAGCGCCATTTCGGCCTGCATGACTGTCTCGTGGTGCCGAGCGACGACGGGTCGCGGCCCCTGATCGACCGCCTTGGAACCGCTGGCGCGCAGGCTATTGCCCGCCTGCTGAAATCCGGCGACACGCTTGCCGTCGCCTGGGGCCGAACGGTTCTCGCGGTTGCGGAGCAGGCCAATGTGCCGAACCTGCAGGATGTCACCATCGTCCAGGCAACCGGTGGCACCCGTGCACTCTTTGCCTACACGCCGGAACTCTGTGCCAGTGCCTTTGCCAATGTGACAGGCGGCAGGCTCATCAATATCACCGCTCCTGCGATCGTCTCGGCGCCCGAGGTTCGCGGGATCTTGTTGCGCGAACCGCTGGTCGAGGATCAGTTTGCTACCCTTGCCAAAGCCAACAAGGCCATCTTCGGCGTGGCGTCGCTACGACCGAACTCGACGGTTCACAGCAGCGGTTTCTTTGAGTCCGTCTCCCTGCAGGATTATCTGGCCAAGAATGCCGTCGGCGTTCTTGCCGGCCGTTTCATCGACGCCAAGGGCCAGCCCGTTGCAGGGCCACTCGATGATCGCACCATCGGCATATCCCTCGACATGCTGAGATCCATCGGGCTGCGCATCGCCGTCGCGGGCGGCTTCGACAAGGTGCCTGCAATCCTTGCCGCCTTGCGCGGCGGCTATATCAACGTGCTGATAACCGACGCGGCCACCGGGCGCGGCATTCTGAATGCGGATGGCGTCACCGAATTCGATCAGAAAGCCCAGCAGCGTCCGCGCGTGGACAATAGCGTCGCCCTGCCCAGCAGCTATAGAACCCATATCAAGAAATTCCTCAACAATCCCGACGATGTCGTCGACGAGATGCTCGAAGGCATCGTCAAGGCACATGCCTCGCATATCGTGCCGATCAAGGGATCGAACCGCGCACTGATGGCGCGAACCGGCCCAAGGCCGGGCAAGGTCGGCTTGGTGATCGGCGGCGGCACCGGGCACGAGCCCTGCTTCCTCGGCTATGTCGGCAAGGGGCTCGCCGATGCCGTTGCCATCGGCAACATCTTTTCGTCACCGCCACCGACGCCGATCCTCGAATGCGCCAAGGCGTCGTCCGGCGGCGAAGGCGTGCTCTTCGTCTATGGCAACTACGCCGGCGACGTCATGAACTTCGAGATGGCCGCCGAAATGGCGCAGGAGCAGCAGATCGACGTTCGCACCGTGCTGACGACGGACGATATCTCCTCCTCGCCGATCGAGGATCGCGAAGGTCGGCGTGGGGTTGCCGGCAATTTCTTCATTTTCAAGATCGCGGGTGCTGCCTGCGACAAGGGCCTGTCGCTCGACGCATGCGAGGCAGTGACACGCAAGGCCAATGACCGGACGTTCACGATGGGCGTTGCGCTCGAGCCTTGCTCATTGCCGCAGACGCAACGCCACAACTTCGAAATTGGGCCAGACGATATCGAATTCGGCATGGGCATTCACGGCGAACGCGGCGTGACCCGCGAGAAGATGATGAGCGCCGACGAGATCACCGACCGGGTGATGGACCGTATATTCTCGGAAATGAAGCCAGTTGCGGGCGATCGGGTGGCCGTGCTCATCAACTCCTTCGGCGCGACGCCGCTAATGGAGCTCTACATTCTGTTCCGCCGCGTCGAACAGAGGCTGAGCGCCAAGGACATCAAGATAGAGGCAAACTGGGTGGGGCATTATTGCACGTCGCTGGACATGGTCGGTGCATCCATATCCATCCTGCATCTCGATCAGGAATTGACCGAAATGTTGAACCATCCATGCGACACCTTCGCGCTGAAGGTCGGATGAAGCTATAAAAATGTGCCCGGCGACAACAGAAATGGCCGGGATCGGGAGGAAGACGATGCCGGAAAAAGCCGCGCGATGCCTGGGCACGATGTTTCAGCGCATATCGATTGCGATCAATGCCGAAAAAGACCGCCTCTCCGAGCTCGATGGCGCGATCGGCGACGCCGATCACGGCATCACCATGTCTCTCGGCTTCATGGCGGTGAACGCGGAACTGGCAAAGCTCGATCTTGCGCAGACATTACCCTCGGAAATATTCTCCGTCGCTGCCACCGCCTTCCTGGATGCCGTCGGCGCCTCGACCGGCCCGCTCTATGCCACCGCCTTTCGCCGCGCCTCACAGGCACTGAAGGCGGATGAATCCCTCTCTCCGGCATGCCAGGCCATGATCATCGACGAGATGCGCGCCGGCATCCAGCAGCGCGGCAAGGGCCAACGCGGCGACAAGACCATGCTCGACGCCTGGATTCCCGCCGCCGAGGCCGCGGTCAACGCGAAGGCGAATTCGCGCGACGTCACCGCCATGTGGAACGCCATCCTCGAAGCCGCCGAAGCTGGAGCGAATTCCACCAGCTCCATGGTGGCCGCCCGTGGCCGGGCGGCACGGCTGGGGGAACGATCGCTGGGACATATCGATCCGGGGGCGGCTTCGGCGGTGATTATACTGCGGGCGATGCGGGATACGTTTGAGGCGGGTGGGTGAGCCGGCGGGTTGAACGGTGGCCGCGGTTTCAAACCACTGCTGGAGTTGTTTAAACCCGTTCGAATTTGCAGTCGCTCCGCTTAACAGCTTCGAATTTAGTAAACAATAAACTTTCCTTCCGGGAAGACGCCGGAAAATCCGCAGGGAAAGTGACCGTTAAAATAATAATACGAAAGAGAAGAAAAAAATCCCGGTTCCACCAGATCGGAATATTCAGCCTCCATACACAAGTGGAATATGTCCCATCTGACGCAGCTCAAAAATGTATCCGGAAGCTTGTTCCGTAGCGCAACTTGCTCCGACTTGTCTCTTACCAGAGCATCGGAGAACGGTTTCACGATTTTAAGAACCATATTCCACTGATTTGACCTCTCCTTGCTCTTCTCTCCGATACGCTCACGTAATTGATTGGCGGCCTCCAAGGTAAGGTTCTCCCACTCGAGCGCCGAGCAGGTTTCGATGGCCGCATCCCATGAGTTCACATAGGCGGCGTAACTCTGATCCCTCTTCCCAACATTCACGAACCATTCGACGGAATCGAGCTTATCCAACGTTGCAATTGTACGAGGATGGGGTTCGGACAAGAGTTTTCTCTCTACTATTTTGTATGTAGTCCTATCCAATGGCAGCAAAATCCTCACTTCGCAGGTTTGGCGCATTGTCCAATATATCTGCGAGATAACCATCGAAGATGAACGGCATGCATAGATGGTAATTACGATCTGCGTAATATCCGATACCGTCTTGCACCCCAAAAGCTATCAAATCCGCAGGAACTCTACCATAGGCTTTCACAGCTTCCGCTTCCGAAACCTGCATTGCCTATCGTGGCTTACCTCGCGCCGCAAGAAATTCGTCAACTGATATATGACTTCGCTAAATCGCTCTCGTCAATGTCTATTCGGTGTTGGTTAGCCAGTTCTCGTCCTTGTGACTTTCAGGCTTATCGAGGCAATAACTAGATGTCCGGATGCTTGATCCGCTCCCACGCTTGACCGTCAAATCGAAAAATGTCCTTTGAAGCGACCACCCATAAAACATCTCCGACAGATTGCGCAAAGAACGGCCCATTATCAATGGATTCAGGATCATCGCGACTCACAAGACGCGGCAGGGGCGGCTGGAATCTGCGAAATTCGCCGCTGCTCGGATCAAGCTCGTAAAGGCCGCCCGGTCTAACGCTCGCAGGTAAAACGAGTTTGCCACGATAGGATGTAATGGAATGAAACAGGTTCAGTCGTGTATCAGCATTTACAGGAGCGAAACCGCGATTGCGGCTTCCGTGTAAGATAACGCCTTCACGACCGCAAATCCAAACGCTTTCGGCGTTTTCGATATGAATGCCCGTCAACGCAGCTTCGGTCAGCGGCACATTAAGTTCATGAAGCTCGCGACCGTCCCAAAAGCAAAGAATGGGCTTTGTTCGCTCGGTCCCACACAAATAAATCGCGTCTTCTGAAAGGCCTTTTATATCATAGAAGACTACTTGGCGGGCCACTGGATTTAGTGCTCGTTTCTGCACCCATTCAAACCACGCAGGCGTCATCGCCTCCGGCTCTTCATTTGCCAAATTGTTTTCGTCAGCAACGCGATCATAGAGCACTCTGTCAGTCAGCAGTTTCCAGTCATTGCGGCCATAACGAGCGTAAATCTGACCGCCTGCGCCGCAAGCATAAAGCTGTTCGCCGATCTGGGATATTTTCAATAGCTTTCCATAGAATTTGGAGTCATCCGCTGTTGTCCCTGCGCCGACAATCCGCTCCTGGAATCTATCAGGCGATGCGAAATGATAGACGTCGCCTTCTGCTGACAATAGAACGAAATAAGATTGAGATGAATTGTGGTCGGTAAAATAGACGACATCCTGAACGCTAAGCGGAAAATTTTCATAATACCAATATTCGCCAAGATCGGCTTGATGGCGATACTGATAAGCTCGTGCGTCTGGTTGGTAAATCTCCGCGCTATCCAGCACAGCAACAACACATAATACGTCTTCAGATGCAACTCCAGCACGTGATAAGCTTATCATTTTCACTGTCCGCCCTTCTTCCATGGGTATGTCGCACCACTCTTAAGAGCCCCTATCGTATCAGGGTCCAATGGATTTTTCCCTATATCCTTCACAGCACGAAGTATTTGGTTTCCTTTTTTTGCTCCAAATTGTCTCACCATAGCTTCGGTGATTTGCTTAGCGCAATCAGGACGAGCTGCGATCATGGCCTCCATTGAGTTTTTAACGACCTGAGAAAGTGGGGCCGTTCCTGGAGGAGAGGAGGCTTTCCCAAGAGCTTCTATACTACTATCCCCTAAATGCGCCTCGTGATGCTCGGTGTCCTGCATAGCTGCATTGCCAATTACACAAATTGCCATGCCATCATTCAAACTTGGCATATTTGGAATGCGCTTATCGCCGTCGCTTCGTGCACCGTAGCGTAGCGTCCAATCCGGCACGATATGGTGTGCTTGCATGCCATATTGTCCGCAGATATCTCTCATCTTTCCGTAGCGGTCTACTTGGCATTTTTTTCGATATTCGTCGCGTTCTTTAATTCGCACAGTATCGGCTAAGGGAACGGGCTGAAGGGTAGCAAGCGTCTGCCTACGCTTACGAAGCTCGGCTTTTGTTTCTTCTACTATGGTGCCACCGCTATCCCAAAACGGCAGGCCGTTTATTCGCTGCAGCGCTTCTTGAAGGCGCTTGGCTTCGTAGTCGTCTTGCGGAGGAAAATCCGAAAAATTTCTTTTATTGGTGGGAATCAGCATGCCCGCTGCGAAGATGCCAATGCCAAGCAACACAGTTCCAAGGCCCACACCCGTTGCCGTCGCAGCAGTTCCGCCAGCTGCCGTTGTCGCCGCGCCCCCAGTAGCGGCTGTCCCGGCTGCCGCACCTTCTCCCAGCAAGGCAGCGCCACCCGCAGGCGCGACGAAACCGAGAACTGCTCCGGGAGGAGCGGCATTTTGCCCAGAACGGTTTGCTGTAGTGGTGGCAGCCCGCAGTGAACCGCGTATCGGGTCATCGTCCTTAGGCGGGTCAAAAGTTTTTGTATTTTTTACGAAGATTGCTTCACCCTGGGTATTTTTATTATTCATCCAGAAGCGATCAAGATGCCTGATAACATGGGACCCTTCCGCCTTAACTTGTGAGGCATGCCCAATAGGTTCACAGATGCTTTCGACGGTTCCCGATTTCACCCCTTTCTTTGTTCCAGGTGCATCACCGTGCACGTGTATCGTGCAAGACCGCATTACCATGGCTCTGTAGCCAGCAAATCGGACAGAAGGCGTGTAGTTACGATCATGCCCGCAATAGTCAACAACGGGATACGGAATAGGAACGATAGATGAACCGACCGGTGTCAGACAAACATCCGGAGAAAGTGACACGATGCGTGCGTCGTCGACATCTCGAAGACCTTCGAGTGGTCGGTTTGTAGTCCACGGCGCTGGATAACCAGGGTCACCTATACGATTGTCACCTACTCCGCTCATGCCGCCGTCTCCGTACTTTGAGTATCGTAAGCAGCAGACATTCTAACTCTCGTCAGTGTAAGCTTCGCATCGGCCGCTTCTAGCAGAGGAAAGCGCACCCTCCAAGTTAGCAATACCCGATCGTCATTGCGCCAATCAAAATGAACGCCGCCAAGTTTCAGGACATGCCAATCGTCCGTATCCTCGCGCGCGCAATGAACACCGAAGGTCAGGCCCGGCAATTGGCCATCCGCTCGAGGCAAATCCGTGTGGAGATTTTCGAGCTGATAGCCCTCATTTCCCAGCAGATGCGGTGTCGCGATCAGGTCGGGATGGGCGCACTGCCAGAACAGAGGATCGAAATCATCAGGCAGCAATGGATGACGCTCGCTGAGCCAATGCTCATCGTAAGTTCCGGAATGTTTCTGGCGAAAACGCCACCAAGGGGAGATCGGGCCGAAACCTTGCGGCTGTTCAGCGGCACGCCAATCCAGTTGCTGATCGTTATCGATTGTGATCTGCGGCGCCGGCACAGGAATGGAGCCGGGCTCCATATCAAGATTGACGATGCCACAGCCCAAAGGATTATGTGCTTCGACGTCGGCGGGAATATCGGCGTCCGGATCGCCTGTGCCCGGCACCTCGCCGCCATAGGCTCTCGACCATGTCATCGGCAAAACGCTCACGGGCGTTGTCTCGGAAAGTCTCCAATCCTTAAGGACCCGCTTCGGTTCTCTCGCGGAGAATCCAGCCCAAGCCTCGCGAACAACCGGTTTCCAGAAACGCTCGCCGTGAACGCGCAGCTTCTTTTCGAGATCACCAACACGCAGCGAAACCGTCCAATCCGTCGAAGGCTGACCTCCGGGTGCATAGGCATTGCCAAGGAAGGTGATATCAGTACCTGGCTTTTCCGGGGTCAAATCGCTTTGCCGCAGCATGATGCCCTTGTGGGGATCGCCATCATAGGCATCCTCCCACTGGAACTCTTCTTGCTCCCGCATAATTTCCAGCGGCTGGCCCTGATTATGATGGAACGTGCCGCGAACAGCCACGACACAATCGAGCTTCCCGTCCTTGTCGAATTGACGGAATGCCATCGCAGGAAAAGGCAGCCGATTGATCAATTCCATGAGATGCCTCAGTTCAAATCGATCGGCTTGCCACGCATTTGGAAATGACCGGTGGCCACGAAATTGAATGTCTTTCCAAGGATTATGACTTCGCCGTTCGATTTCATAATGAACTTGGAATCCCCGCATTCGATGACGAATTCCTCGCCGACCGCGATCTTCTTGAATTTGCCCACGCTCTCCAATGAGGTCTGACCGACATTCGTGACTTTGCTCATGCCGATCTGTTCGGCTCGTGCGATGCCGATCGTGTCGGATTTGAACGAGCCGACGACCGTGTTCATGATGCCGGGAAGCGGGAATAGGCCACCGGCGGCATCCCCTACTCCCGTGCCTGATCCAGCAAGATCCGTGCCGGCATCGGCCCTCGGATTAAGCCCCGAAACAACGCCTTCCCGGCTGCCAAGACCACCGGCACTTAAGAAACCGAGCGCCGAAGAAGCAACGGTTCCCGCGAACGCGGCGAGACCTGCGCCGCCGCCACCGGCAATCTGCCCCGCCTGTGCCAGCAATCCCGCCGTATGACCGGACAATCCCTGCACCGCACCCATCAGCGCCATGGCCATCGGCCCCGTACCGCCGACCACCGTATTCACGGAGCCGCCGATCTCGTGCTTCTGGTTGCCGCTCACCTCGACGGCGCGATTGCCGCCGATGGAGGCGACCTCGTGGCGGTCGACGCGTTTGGTGCGGTCGTTGCGTACGCGCGTCGTCTGGTCCTTCTGCGCGTGGAAGAACATG